>CAIYJV010000397.1 GCA_903926605.1 uncultured Bacteroidota bacterium | reverse complement strand
TGTGCTGCATGGCGTAGTCCATACAGGCCTGCAGGCTGAGCGGAGTGGCAGCACTCTGCGCAAACGCCCCATGCCCTGCGGCAACCATGCCCCACAATAACAGGATTAGTTTTTTCATTTTTTTAAATATTTTTCTTTGTATTTCTCGTAAAGTTTTTCGCCCTTGTGGGTCATAATGCCATACATAAAATGCTCGCCTATTTCGAGACTCACATTCATCAGGTCGGTACGCTCGTTCAGCAACAGGCTCGGCTGAAACATCATGAGCGAAGTTTCCAACCTGAAACGGGCAAGCAGGTCGGCATTGATATTGTCACGGTAAAGCCCTTCACGTATGCCCAACAATATGTTGTCGCGAATCATCACTGTGTCTGTCTCCACCAGCATATCCCTGAACTTCGAATAGGTCTCCGGAAAAAAACGCTGCAACTCCAGCATGGCAACCGGATTTATGCGTTTATACATTTCGTCCATATAAGCCAGCACCTTCACCATAGACTCGATCGCATTTTCAGCGTTTTTCATCAGCGACTCGCAACTCTCTGTCATGTGTGCCTTGTACCATATCAGAGAATCATTTACCACCTCCTGCTTGTTTGCAAAATGCTGATATAATGTTTTCTTCGAAATCCCCGCCCTGCGTGCGATATCGTCCATGGTTATGGTCTTAAACCCATACAAACGGAACAATTCGGCAGAGGCACTCAGTATTTTTGTCAGCAGATCCATAAAATCTGCGCAAAACTAAGGAAACGTTTTTCAAAAAAATAGTTTCCTTGGTTAATTTTCTGTTTATTTCCTCATCAAAAGAAACTATTACCCATTCTGGATACGTACGCAAAAACGTCCTTTTTGCCCTATTTAGGCAGCCAGGCGGCAAGATCCTGCACCTCTTCTCTGGAAATAGAATGGCCCATGCCGGTGTACGCATGAAATGAAGGCGTAAGGCCACCAGCACGTAAATAGGCTTCCGACTCCTTGTCCTCCCGCAGCTCAATGCGCTCGTCCATGTCTCCATGACCAATAAAAATCCGCAAGCCATGTTTTGCCTTATCAAGGTGTAGCTCGGGCTTCAGCTTCTCAATGATCATCCCGCTGAGTGGCGCGATTCCCGCCACTGCATCCGGATGAGACAGACCCACATAATAACTCATCATAGCACCCTGACTAAACCCTCCCAGATAAACCTGCGATGCGCGTAGATGGTATTTTGTCGACACCTCAGCTATAAACTTCAGTACAAGGTCCCGGCTTCTATCCAGATCAGCCTTTACTCCGGAATGGTGTCCGTTGTCTTTGTTCATCGTGTACCACATATATCCGCCCTGCCCCACCTCCATTGGTGCCCTGGGCGTAATTATTGCCCAGTCTGCCGGCAAGCTGGCGCCTAGTCCCAGTAGATCGCTTTCGTTGCTGCCGTATCCATGCAGCAGTATCAGCACCTTTTTCACGGGGTTTTGGCCGGCTGGGTTGCGTACCCGGTATTTCAGACATAGGTCGGTATTCAGCCCCGGCTCCTGTGCGCAAGTGTAGAAACAAGGAACTAACAACAAAGTCACTACTAACCAACCAATTGCCTTCATAAATCTGATTTTTTACAAATATACACTACAAAACAGCTCGGTTTAATTTCATAATATATTCACAAATATCCGGCACTTTTGCCTCATGCACCTGTAGTGTATTTAATTTAGTGGCTGCATGTTGCGTTTTTTATCCTTGGTCATTTTTTTGTTCACTGCCAGTTCTGCCTTTGCCCAGACAACCGAAGGCGTGGTGCTGGACAAAGAAACTTTGAACCCTATTTACAGGGCCAATGTGGTGAATACTCACACTGGTAGGGGTACCACCACAGACACAGGTGGACATTTTGCCATCGCAGCCGAAGGTGGCGATACATTGCTGTTCAGGCATACAAGTTATATGACCGAAGAGATCGTAGCGGTCTTTAGTCTGAGTGAATCGTACAAGACGGTTTTGTTGCTGCCAGTGGTGCATAAACTGAATGAAACAACAGTGATAGGCCTCACCAAGTACCAGAAGGATTCGCTGGAACGACACGAATTTTATGACCACGAACTTACCCGGCAAATTGTACCGCCTGCGCCAAAGTTCACCGGAATGGGCTGCGCAGGCTGTTTCGGATGGCTCGCCGACAAGATCACGGGCAATAGCAAAAAACCAAAAAGGTTTCGTAACCAATTTGCGTCTGAAGACGAAATGAAATTCATAGATAGCCGGTATACCATGAGCCTGGTCATGCAACTGACATCCCTTACCGATACAGAAACAGTAGCTGCGTTTATGTATTCGTTCCCCATGGAATACTCCTTTGCGCGTACCGCCGGCGATCTTGAACTGAAAGCCTGGATACGGAACAACTTTAAAGAATACAAGGCCGAAGGGAAACTGAGAATAAAAGATTACCCTTATAAACCTGTAGACAAAAAATAAGTACAGTGTAGCGTGCAAATGGCTAATTCGCCTACCAGCAGGACATACAATTTCTACCCTTGATGGACAATTTCAAATTCCCCAAAGGCTATAGCTATGAAATGGGCGGTGAAGTGGAATCGCGAAAAGACTGATTCGGTGGATTTGCAAGTATCATCATTGTTACGATTTTTTTGTTTATCGCTATGCTGATATTATTATTCCGGACTTTCAAAAGTGCGCTGATCGTATTGTCGGTGATACCACTGGGCGTGGTGGGCGCCTCGATAGCGCTATGGCTTACAGGCAACACGTTATCTTTCGTAGCGGTCGTTGGCCTTATTGCGCTGGCCGGAATAGAAGTAAAGAATACTATTTTACTCGTTGACTTTACCAACCAGCTGCGCGAACAAGGGAAAACCCTTGAAGACGCAATACGCGAGGCCGGCAAGATCAGGTTTCTACCCATCGTGCTCACATCGCGCACTGCTATCAGCCGAATCTTGCCAATAGCGGTATCCACAAACCCCTTAATATCGCCATTGGCCATTTTACTGATTGGCGGACTTATCACCTCAACATTGCTATCCTGAATCGTGACTCCGGTGGTTTATAAACTTATACCACCGCAAATCTCAGAAGCATAAGCAGTGTACCAAAACGAAGCCGGAGGTTTTCGATTGACGCCTCCGGCTTAGTTTTAAAAATCATCAGGGTTTACCGCAACTCATAGATCCATTTGGCGTAGGTTGCTTTCACTACCCGTTGCGGAAACCGGGTTGTAAGGCTGTCCAGCGTTGCAACATCCTCCGGTACACTGATAATGTATTTTACATTATCAGCCCGGAACGAATCGAGTAGCGCTTCCGTGGGCCGGGTCATCAGATCCGCGTACATATCCCACCTGTATGCGTTTCGCGCTACAGAATTATAACCCACCTTATTCAGTCCCATTACTGTCCAATATGCACCATAATCGCTGGCGCTGAGCATGATCCCATAGGTCGGACTGACTGGATCAACGGCGATCAGGCCATTGTTCAACTTGCCAGATTTCAAGACACCTAAGTTATCGGCATACCATGAATCCTGACGATGTACCGCAGTGGCTGCGCCGGAAAGAAGCGGCAACGCGGCAACAAGACACCAGAAAAAAGAAATACCCGAAAAAACCTGACGCAATCTGGCACTTTCGGCATTTAAAATAATATTCATCAAACCAATACTTCCCATTACCGTGGCAACGTAAAAAGATGACCTTACAAATTGCTCAACGTCAAAGGTATAGTCCCTTTGCAATACGCCTCGTACATCATAGCTGCCGAGACGCAAATAAAGCGCAACCACAGACGCGGCGACCATTGCCACTATGGCTCCAAACAGCAAGTCAGGGTACTTACTGGCTTTTACTCTTACTAATCCCAATAGCCCTACAAACCTGACACCAAGCCAAAGCAGGTAGGTAAATACCATTAAAAGAAATACCAGAAGTTGGTTACCCACGCCAGTATTACTACGGTGATACAAATTGGCGAAGTAGCTTGTGAGGTAGCCATAACGTATACCCATGCGTGATAGTGAAGGGAAGCTAAGACAAGCTTTCCAGCAAACACAAAAAACCACCAGTGACACCACCAAATAAGGCAGATAACTCATAATTCGTGCTTTCCAGAAAACTATCCGGAACAATACCATAGACCATACGGCAACAAAGAACACAAAAAAAACAGGTAACTTCCCTATCACCAGCAAACCCGATGAAATTGCAAAAAAGGTCTTCATTGCCTTATCATCCTTTCCCTTCCAGTCGCTGACGCTAAAGGCAAGAAACGACAACAGTAACACACCCATGCTGACAGGGTAAGTTATCGTGCCAGCTGGGACAAGGTAGCCAATGCCTGAAAAAACAAAATTGTGAACATCCAGTTTCGCCAGATAAAGCGGATGCAGCGGCGCCAGCAACAAAGGGAAACACATGGCAAGCACAAGGAAACCATAATTATCCCGAGCTATTCTTTCCCTGAAGAAATAATACAAGACCTCATATCCCATCAATATTGTCAGCAATTTGTATAAAGGCTGGGCCAGACCCCATAGGGCCTGATGCGAACTAATTTTCAAAGCATTTGCGAGCATAGCGGGGATAAAAAAGCCAAGGTCCTGATATACAACAGGACTACCAGCTTCATATGCCGCATTGTTCAGCGTGCCACGACGGATGGACGCCAGAACGGATGTAAAAAAATTAAGGTCATATCCTTCCCTGTAACCCGGAGAATACGCCAGAAACTCTGCCCTGAGCTCGGGTCGGGAAATCAGTATCGCCAACAAGAAGGCAATGAGAATGGCTACCGCCTCTGTCCTGGTGAGCACAACAGACAACACTACCTTTTTTCGCATGGACCAGAAACACGCAACCGCCGATATACCCGCAAATGCCAACAGCAAACTAATTTTGACGCTGACAAAAATGAAAAACGAAAAAAGCAGGGCTCCAATGAGGACAGAAGAAAGCCCTTCGGTTATCCCCAGTAAATAACGGCGCAACGGGTTAAAAAAATTCCCGTTAATATAGGCTGTGCACAACAAATACAACAAAACGGTCGCATTGTAAATTGAAATGCTTCCGCTTACACTAAGCGTGCATAACAAAAAGGCATAGACAACCGCTAAAGCACCGACGTGCAGCGATCTATTTTCAGTCATGCGAAGTGATTTAGGATCACGCCGGTTATCAGGTCCAAATCATTGTCTGATAGTTCATAATACATTGGAAGCCGCAGCACGCAATCGGTGTAACGATCGCTTTCGGGTAGTTCCCGGCCATCATGTTTCGACTCATAGTAAGGACTCTTGTGCAAACTGAGGTAATGGAATACCGCAGATATCTCACTGGATTTGAGTGCTGCGATGAGTGCCGTCCTGGCCTGCAGATCCGGAAGTGTGATATAAAACATATGTGCGTTGTTGGTCGCAAAATCGGGAACAACCGGCAACCCAATAATACCCTTGCCCGCGAGTGGCAACAACTTTTCATAATAGACATTCCAGATTTCGGATCTCCTGCGCTGAATGTCGCCGATATTTTCTATCTGCGCATACAGAAACGCCGCAATGATGTCGGATGGCAAAAACGAACTGCCAATATCCACCCATCCGTATTTATCTACCTCGCCCCGGAAAAACTTGCTGCGGTTTGTACCTTTTTCCCGGATTATTTCAGCACGCTCTAAAAACTGATGATCATTTATTACCAACATCCCGCCTTCGCCAGCCATGATATTCTTGGTCTCGTGGAAAGAAAAGGCTGAAAGGTGGCCGATGGAACCCAGGGGACGGGCAACACCATCCTTGCCTGTAAAATAGCTGTCTACCGCTTGTGCAGCGTCTTCAACCACATACAAATTATAGCGAGCGGCAAGATCCATGATCTTGTCCATATCGCAGGCCACGCCTGCATAGTGAACGGGGACGATAGCCCTGGTCTTGTCTGTGATCAACGGTTCTATCGTGTCCTCGTCCATACCGGGATGATCCGTCCGGCTGTCGCAAAAAACAATTTTGGCACCCCGCAAAACAAACGCATTTGCAGTAGACACAAAGGTGTAGGACGGCATTATCACTTCGTCGCCGGGCACAATGTTGATGAGCAATGCTGCCATCTCGAGCGCGTCCGTGCACGATGTGGTAAGCAGGCACTTTTGAAAACCGTATTTTTTTTCAAAAAAATCCTGGCACTTTTTGGTAAAAATACCATCGCCCGAAATTTTTCCCGATAGCACTGCCTGGTAAATATAGTGTCCTTCCTTGCCCGTAAGGAATGGTTTGTTGAATGGTATCATCGTTTGGTGCTTTTCCTTTTTATTTACGTACAAAGATAGGGTTCAAAAGTGAATACAATGGTTGGTAGCCAATCGGTCTGGCTTTAACAAATTTTCTCATATTCAGTTGCCACCGAAAAGTACAAAAACCATTTGATGTCCTCTTTAAAATGTCAGCCATTTACCCACCGCTTGTCTGCCGCTGTAGGTGGTGATGATCACCTAAAACACCTGCGAGCCAAATAAATCCGGCAATTGTAACAGAACTGCATTGAATATAAAAGGACAACCCACCCATTTGTTTTTTATTCCTATTGAATTATCTTTATACAATTATTACTTTCATGCTTTAAACCAACCAGATATCTTCATGAAAAAGATGTGGAAAGTAACCACCATATTGCTGGTGGTGATCGTAGCGGCGTTTGGCGGACTGATAGGCTATGTGGTTCTGGCCCTTCCCAATGTGGGCGCACCCGTTGAAATAAAAATTGCATACACACCCGAAAACATAGCCAGAGGAAAGTACCTGGCCCACCACGTTGCAGCTTGCATGGACTGTCATTCCACACGCGACTGGACAAAATACTCCGGCCCTCTTGTGCAAGGCTCACTGGGAGAGGGAGGAGAAATGTTCGACCGCAAGTTCGGATTCCCGGGAGTTTATTATTCCCGTAACATAACACCGGCGGGCATAAAAAGATATTCAGACGGTGAATTGTTCCGCGTCATTACGACCGGGGTAACAAAAGAGGGCCGGGCCATGTTTCCGGTCATGCCTTATCCTTACTATGGGAAAATGGATCCGGAAGATATTAAGTGCATCATAGCCTACATACGTTCGCTGAACCCGATTGCCAAAGATGTTCCGGCTTCTGTCTCAGATTTTCCGATGAATATTATCATCCACCTCATTCCTAAAAAAGCTGAACCTGCTACGCGCCCCGACCCTGCCAATGAAAAAGCCTATGGCGAATACCTGGTGAACGCATGTGCCTGCAGAGAGTGCCATACACCCGACAAAAACGGCCAGATAATACCCGAATTGGCTTTCTCGGGTGGCCGAGCATTCAAACTGCCCACAGGTGGCACCGTGCGTTCGAGCAATCTTACTCCAGACCCTAAAACCGGTATTGGCACGTGGAGCAGGGAAATGTTTGTGCATAAATTCAAGTCGTATACCGATTCGGGATATACCCCACCGGAAGTCGGCAAGGGACAGTTTAATACAATGATGCCCTGGACCATGTATGGTGGTATGACCGAGGCCGACCTCGGCTCAATATATGCGTATCTGCACAGTTTGCCTGCCAAAGAAAACCCGGTTACCAAATTCTCAGCAGAATAGCCAAGCCAACAGCCTAGACACAGACCTTATTTTCTACAGCTTGGGCAACGCCACCAAGCAACGGTTTGCTTTGCGCTATTGTTGGTCGCTGAGCAAAACCCGCGACCAAACGCGATTTGCCGGATTCCGAACCTCCTCCGGGTGACGGGTGTAGCCCATAAATCTACCTTTCACAAACCCAAAAAAGGAAAACAGGTTTGGCATACCGGAAGTACACCAAACCTGCTGATAAGGCCAGAACAACAGGGCTAAAGAGTAAGCAATACATAATTACCGATTCATATTTCACCAAGACCACAGGCCGCCGGGCGGGAAGTCCTATAATCATTGTAGCCGGTTAAAAAGTCTACTTGCTTACCGCCAAGAGGCGATGTGGCTGCCGATATCGCAGTACTTGTCCCATTGGAATCTTGCGCCAGAAAGTCCCGGACAACGGAAATATTAAACGTATTGATTTTGGCAACGAGAAAATGAACAAAATCTACGTTGAACAGGGTACGTTTGGGCGCGTTTACAGGGGCTGCGTTTCTAAACTTTTGAACTATTTTTCGGGCGTGAACCCGGGTAAAGTTTGTGGACATATTGCTATGTTTTAAAACTGAAACAAAGGTGAAAAGATTTTTTTTTTAATAAAAGGGTATTTTTCCCCTTTTTTGATTGGCACAATATACCTATAGGTGTGTGTATGACATTGGTCGCACTTAACAGAGTCAATACCGGACCCGCTTCTGGCGGTTACTGCAGCCAACCTGGACTGTTCAATATTTGTAACTACCGTTTTTAAAGTCGCCGTCTTTTTTAACGCCTCGAACGGGAGAAATCCCATTGAAGACGACTTCAATTTTTCCAAACTTTGCATTTGATAAATTTCGCAAGTTGAACGAGTAGTATTTTCAAGATGATAAAAATACCGTAGCATGGCAAGTATAAAGGTTGAATTCAGAGGAGGGCGGGGCGAATTAAAGGTATGTTTGTACCGCGATGGCAACCGCATTCCGGGTTGCGATGGATATATAAACCAAACCGGGACAATTGTGCTGTCGCACCCCGAAGTGGGCGACGAAATAGTGATACGCGGCATATCTCCTGTTGGTGGTACCACAGTGACCATAGACCTGAATACCGATGCCACAACCCCTAAAAAATATCTGGAAGGCACGATAGACGATGTATTTGAAGTGATCACTATAAATAAGCCGGTAAAAAGTCAGACCTTTTTTGGCTTTATGGTGTTTTAGCCAGAAACCTACATATAGCGTCGTATCTACCGCACGACCTGTAGCTCCACCGGGCATTCAACGCCTCTCCCGATGGCTGTTTGAGCCAGACCTTAACTTCTCCCTTAAAACTATTGCAACTGACACCTTGTAAGTGTTGAAGTGTTCCGCTATAACTGGATATGACCGTTTTTTGCGTGCAGACTCTATGATGTTTCCTACTGGACCAGAATTATGAACTTTGGTAGGGCGTACCCGGAAACACATTTTTACCCACCGGCCTATAAGCCTTGATCGGGAAGTTCAGCCCAGGCTCCCGGAAAATCTGACGGATTCCTGTGTGCCGGCAAGCGGGGGCGGGCTTGTACAGCGGCTCCCAGATCAGCCTTCAATTGCCTTATGAACAACAGGAAGAACCTTGGTGCCACCCATTTTACACATTATGACAATAATTTTAAAAATTGTATTTTACAAAAAATCGTCCTTAGAATCGAACTTTTCATATGAAAATATTGTTCATGAAAAAATTTTTCTTCGTTCTTGCACTTGTATGTTCGTTTTACGGAAATGCACAAACATTCTCTGGCACCGGTGGCTCAATTCCCGATGCAGGCCCTGCTGTTAACTTCACCATTTCGTTGAGTGGGTTAACTCCCGCCACTTTGAACCATACTCATGGTCTTGTGCAGGTATGTATTAACATCAATCACACCTACGATGGAGACCTGGAGGCAAAACTCGTTGCCCCGGATGGAACCGTAGTTTCTCTTTTCACCAATATTGGTGGTGGCGATGATAACTTTACCGGAACCTGCTTTGACTCTGTATTGGGAACCGCACCTATAGGTACCGGAGTTGCCCCCTATACAGGAGTCTATCTGCCAGAAGGTTGCCTAGGCAACATAAACAATGGTCAGAATGGCAATGGCGTTTGGACACTTCAGGTTAAGGATGACGCCGCTGTGGATACGGGCTCTGTTATTGACTGGTCGATCACTTTTGGCGCCGATGCCCCAATCCCTTTCGTAATGGCTTCAGATATCCCGCTTGTGGTGCTTAATACACATGGTCAGTCGATACCTGATGGTTCGAAAATATTTGCCAATATGAAGATTATCGACAATGGTACTGGCAGTCTCAATCATTCGGGGGACCCCGGTAATATTTACGATGGCAACATCGACATTACGATCAGAGGAGCAACGTCGGCATTTTATCCCCAAAAACCGTATGGACTAACGACTTACAAATCAGACTCTACAACCGATTCTAATGTGGTTATCCTGAATATGCCTTCAGAACATGACTGGATCTTGCTTTCAGGCTATAATGACAAGTCATTTATCCGGAATACACTTATGTTCAAATTGTTCAACGATATGGGGCATTATGCAACCCGATCCCGACATTGCGAATTGATACTAAATGGTGAGTATGAGGGTGTTTACATTTTCATGGAAAAAATAAAAAGAGACAGCAACCGGGTGAACATTTCAAAGCTCCGGTCGATAGATACTGCTGGATTAGAACTTACCGGGGGCTATATTTTTGAACATAATTACCCTGATTCCGGCTGGACATCGGCCTATGCACCCGATTCCTGTACCAGTCGTTTTTATGACTACCAATACAATTATCCGTCGGGCGCCTCTATTCAGCCACAACAGAGAGGGTATATTGAGCAATTCGTAGACACGCTTGAGAATCGCTTGTTCAGCCCGTTGTTTGCCGATCCGGTTCTGGGTTACCGTCCGAAAATTAATTCTACTTCATTTGCAGATTACCTTATTTGTAATGAAATGTCCTGGAATATTGATGGTTTCAAAAAAAGCATGTTCTTCTATAAGAATAAAGACAACCATGATTCTACGCTGCATGCAGGGCCAATATGGGATTTTGACTGGTCCATGAAGCGGACTCCATGGACGCCTGCAGACTATTCAGGGTGGACTTATAACGCACCTCCCTGCAGCGGGGATGTATTGTACCTGCCCTGGTGGAATATTATGATGGGCGATACGGTTTTTCAGAATGAAGTAAGGTGCCGCTGGGATTTTTTCAGGGAACATTCTTTCCGCAGCGACTCTATTAACCATTATATCGATTCCATGGCTTTTTTGCTCAACAACGCCCAGCAACGACATTTCGCAAGGTGGGCTGTACTAGGCATCAATACCGGCACACCCGAAGTGCCGCCATTCTCTGCATCTTATGCGGAAGAAACAGACACACTAAAATCTATTATCCAGCAAAGGATGAACTGGATGGATCTGAATCTGCCGGGGCATTGCTATACACCACTGGGCGTAGCGCAGGAAAAAACGGGCACCTCAACTATTGTGTGCTATCCAAACCCTGTTCACCAATTACTCACCGTGAGCGCTTCGGATCAAATCAATTCTTTAAGCATAAGCGATGTTTTCGGGCGGGTCGTCTTTATGGGGAACCCTGCGTCTGTGCAGGTGCAGGTGGATGTGGCTGATCTTGCATCGGGTGTATACTTTGTGAAGGTGAATGAAGTAGAAATGAAAAAGTTTGTAAAACAATAGGGGTGTTTTGGGGTTGACGGGCAACGGAGGCACGCCAATCTGGAGATCGGCTTCCGCTGCGACGTAGTCAGGAAGACTACCGAACTGGGGTTGTATTTCGACAATCATGCCCATGCCAAAAGCAGCCATCTACAAAAATTGCTGTTTTGCTTTTTGTAAAAACAAAGTCTGGTTTCCCGAACAACTTATAGTTTCTACGCCACCCGTTTATTTTATTAGCTTTAAAAAACTGGATAAGTTTTAACTCTGTGGATTTATTGCGACTGCTTTTTACCTGCTGCATTATTTGACTGCGCTGTTCTTTGGTAAAAGTTTCAGGCATCTTTATGGGTAATTGTTATCCAAGATTTATCGAAACCAAGAGCTGTTAAGATTGTTTCTTTATTCAAAGTTTCCGGTTGTCGGATGCGAATAATTAAACTCTTCTCAGGTACTTTTTCAGTAATAGTAAATTGAGAACCGTGAGGCTGCCATGTAAATCTATGCTCTCCAGTAGATTTTTCAATGCCACGAAGATTTGCATTTTTATTCCATTCCCACACAAACAATTCCGGGTCATACCGGATAGTATCGAACTCAAACACTACTACCTCGGTTAAATCATTGGATTTTACCAACACAACCGTGCGAAGATTTTGAAATTTCTCTCTAACGGCAGATACCCGTTCATTCCATATTTCCAAAATTGACTTACCAACTAAATTCGGGTCTGCGTGAGTATCTATTGTATCGCCAAATGAATATACAGGCGAGTTTCTACCTGAAATCAATCTAACCTTTGTTTGTGTTGACGGATTTGTAGCTTTTACCGTTTTTGCTCCCCAGGCAGTGTTGCCAAAAATAACATCGTCAAGTCCTACGTTTGAGGGTCGCCACTCCGCACCAATACAGGTGGCAAAAATCGCCTCCCATTCCTCACCTTCGAGGCTGGCACTTCCTTTAGACGCGAGTAAATAAATTAACTCCTTTCCTAAGATAAATGGAAAATCCTTTGGGAAATGATTCAAAGGAAAGGGTGGTAAAGATTTATCTACCGTTCTTAGCTTTGGTGATTTTCTGTCCATTAGCGAGCATTATAAGGCACTTCATATTCCCTTAAAACTGAGGTCATATCTAAAGTTGTTGCAACATACGGCAATAATTTTAGAATAACAGCCTTAACGATATTTACAGGGACGGCATTACCAGCTTGCTTCCGTGCTTGTCCATCATTTTCAATGATTTTATACGTATCAGGAAATCCCTGTAGCCTAAACATTTCCCTCGGTGTTAACCTCCGTTCTCCGTTTACAAGCAAGTAATTATATGAAGCACCTGCACGTAAAGCACATGAGTAGGGATAGGAACAAATGTTCCCGGCTTTGTTTTCATGCCAAATGGAAATTTTATAGGCTGA
This sequence comes from uncultured Bacteroidota bacterium, assembly GCA_903926605.1. Taxonomy (GTDB): domain Bacteria; phylum Bacteroidota; class Bacteroidia; order Chitinophagales; family Chitinophagaceae; genus CAIYTT01. The sequence continues at coordinate 7,688 of CAIYJV010000397.1, read as the reverse complement.
TTTATGAGCCTCCTTGCGTTTGGTTTTTATATAATCAGAAGCGTAATGCTTCTTATCAACTTTCTTTTCTAAAATCTCGCTTAGTGGCTTAAACGGTCTTACCGGTGAAGGGTACGAAAAAAGAATAGGCTCTTTATGTCCAACGATGATTACACGTTCTCTTTTTTGTGGCAACCCATAATCTAGTGCATTCAGTACAGCATATTGAACATGATACCCCAAATCCCGTAAGGTCTTAATTATAACCTTTAAAGTTTGACCTTCATTATGTCCGACAAGCTGTTTAACGTTTTCAAGTATAAAGGCTTTGGGCTTTTTTTCTTTTAAGATATTGGCTATATGAAAAAATTGTGTGCCCCTCGTATCGTCAAATCCTTTCATCTGCCCGATAATACTAAACGGCTGGCATGGAAACCCGGCAAACAATATGTCATGGTCTGGAATACTTTTAGGGTCAACTTGTGTTATATCACCCGAGGGTCTATGCCCAAAATTATTCTCATAACTCGTTTGGCAATAGGGGTCTATATCGGACGAAAAGACGCATTTAGGAATTAAGTCATTTTCTTTACACGTCTCATCCATAGCAACCCGAAACCCGCCAATACCGCAGAATAGATCAATAAACTTAATTCTTTCCATAGAAGCTTGATATTTTATCTTGTCAAAAATAGTATTTCTGTTGACAATCCAATTACACGCTTGAACATTTAAGTATAGCCCTATTACCTCTTTGCCACTCAACAGTAATTGCATTTAGTCTAAATAACATATAGTTTTCTATAAGGTCTTTTTCTTCTTGGCTTCCTGTAAGGTTGTGAACATTTGTTATGGCTTTTTGCTCTGTTTCATTGTCAGGAAATAACTCAACTTCCCGAAAAATATACGGATGCTTTCGGGTTTCCCCATGTATTTTATGTTTCATAAAGTGGTTTTTTCAATTGGTATTATATCAACAGTCCGCTAATTATTCAAAATAAGCGGTTGCTAACTTGTCTAAAATTGTTGGGTTTGTAATGTCGTAATTTGCATAGAATAATTGTCCTTGCAACGATTCTGGGTTATAGTAGCTATAAATAGCAATGTCGATTTCTGGTGCTTTAAATTCCTTCCCGACATACTCATGTATGTTGGATATATGAGAAAATTCGGGAGAAAAATAGATGGTTGACTTAATAACGTTTCTATTTTTCAAAATACGAAGTTTTTCTATGTCAACGTTGAAAAAAATTGTATCATTTCGTACAATGGATTTTGGATATTGCCTTTTTATTGCATTAAGTATCATAACGTCAATTTCATCTTCCGGGTAATTCTTTTGCTTGGGATACTCCTGTAGAAATTTACTTAGCGTATCAGCAGTCTTTTCATCGTCTTGTTGTTGTTTAATAAGACTATAGTCTTCGCTTAGCGGTCTAGTATAAAATAAACTTCCAAGTTCCACTTCATTATTATTTCGATCTGAAACAAGAATAATTTGTTTCAATATTCTTAGCTCACTAACGTCTAACCATTTTATTGTAGTTGTCTCCATTGTTGATATATTTTGCCAAATATACGAATAGTCCAGTGGCCCCAACTCATCCGCGAATGTTTCGCGGATACTACGGAGGGGCGATTGCATCGCCCGTAACAATATTCTATATTTGTATTTTGACTGGCGACAGGTATACCATAAATGACGCAAGTGGGCATGGAAATGATAAAGGCGTTGCACACACCTTTCCATGACATCCCAATCGATCTATGATATTATTGAAACAGCTCCAAATCCTCAGCTAAAAAGACCGACATATCCCCACCCTTCTCCATTCCCAGAAAAAACCTTACTTCACTTTAAGGTATTTTTGTTTTTATAGGGCTTTCAGATCCGGGTCAACCCAATCGTTTTCAATTTTTTAATTTGCTTCTTAATTTTCAAAATAAAAATTCAAACAGTCTTCACGCTAACTATCTGCCTGGTGCCAATTCGGGAATTGCAATTTCTGTAGGGCGCACTTTACCTGTAAACATTTTGGCATATGCGGCGGTAAATTCTGCTCCGAAAAACAAGATCATGGAGGAGTAAGACACCCAAAGCATAATTAAGATTACCGACCCAGCGGCACCGTACACAGATGCCGGATGGAATTTCCCAAAATAAAAGGCAAGTGATGTTTTACCTATCGTAAACAGCAGGCCGGTAACCAGCGAGCCAAGCCAGACATGGTTCCAGCTGATCCGTGCATCTGGCAAGATTTTAAACATCAGGGCAAATAGGCCTGAAATCACAATTATAGAAAGTACAAAATTGAGTACATAAAAAATAATTACCATCGATTCGGAGGTGGTGGCCACTATTGCATTTCCCACTGCTGCCAACGCTGTTGATATAACCAGAGAAATTAACAGCAGAAAGGCAATTCCAATTATCAAACCAAAAGAAAATAGCCTGGCCTTTAAAAACGCTAAAATGCCATTTTGCGGCACGCTTTGTACTTTCCAAACCTGGTTCAGTGATTTTTGCAATTCTACAAAGACGCCTGTGGCTCCAAAAAGCAGTATTGCAATTCCCAGAACTGTACCCGAAAGAGTGGTCGGCGAGGTGCCGGCCGCTTTCAAAATGCCCGAAACCTGATCGGCAGTAGATGTTCCCATAGTGGTGGATATCTGATCCAAAATATTCTGATTGACCGTATTCGGGTCCAGGAAATACCCTGTCACACTAATAACCAACACCAGCAGTCCCGGGAGGCTAAAAATAGCGTAGTAGGCGATAACAGCACTTTGCCGGAATGGATCCTTGATTATCCACTCGTTGTAAGTCATGTTAAACAGCCTTATAATGTCTTTGCTTCCGATTTTCATGTTTTGTATATTTTAAAATGGGTAGCCTAAGGCGAGATTAAAGACCACATCCTTTAACGAGTTACTGGACCACTCTAATCCATTAAATTCCGGGAGCCACGGTTTCAGGACCGGGAGACCGAAGTCAAACCTTAAAACCAATATCTTGAAGTCTAATCGAAGCCCGAGCCCCACGTCCGCAGCCAATTGCTTGTAGAAATCGGGGGTGAATTCACCCCCCGAAAACGCTGCGTTCTTTCGATAAGACCAAATATTCCCTGCTTCTGCAAACACGCCAAGATTTATAAAACTGTAGATGTGCTGGCGATACTCGGCATTGATCTCCAGCTTCAGATCGCCAAGGGTTTGAATATATTGAGCAGATTGAAACTGGTTGTATTCATTAAACGAACCAGGCCCGACCAATCTGGAGGGGAACCCCCGTAAATCGCTGTTGCCACCGGCCCAGAATTGCTTGATATTTGGCAATTGGCCCGAATTGCCATAAGGAATTCCTATGCCCACGAGGACACGAGAGGCAAGCATTGCTGATTTTGACAAATGTATATAATAGCGAAAGTCGGGTTGCAGTTTTATATATTGTGCATAGGTAACACCAAACAGATCTTTGGGATTTTTCTGATAGTCCGCACCCTGTGCGAGTCCCATTATGTTACCTGATAAGTCTATCAAAACGCCGAAGAAATATTCGTTTTTGTCCGGGGAACCTAACTGTGAGTTGTAAGTGTACTCGTATGTAGGCCCCAGTATAATTCCATTGAATACCAGGTTTCGATAAAACAGGTTGAGGTCTCCACTTTTTCCTAGTGTGTCTGTATGCACATAAGTGAAATTCAGTGGATAAAATTGATGTTCTTTGTGTGGACCCTGCTTCCAGTCGTACCCATAAGATGCAGTATAGGCGTTGATGCTAAGCCTGTTGGTTTCGGTTTCGAAATTGTAATTGAGCTTTACAATAGATTTTGGTAGAAACCGGCTTGCAGTCTGAATATTGATAAAAGGCACTACAAACCTTGGAAACGACAAGTGCGTCTCTGCGCCAAGACTGTAAATTCCGGGCTGCGAGACGACTCCGGTAGACTGCGCCTCAAATCCGCCGGTAAATTTTAGCATCAACTCCTCACCCCCACTGAATGTGTTTCGATTGCGCCAGCTAATGCTTCCCTGAGTACCCAACCTGCTGTCGTTTTGAGATAGAACCCCAATTTCGAATTTTAGTGATTTTTTGGGGTAGGGCGTTAGGTAATAGTACACATCCAAATTATTGCCTCCTACATCTTCAAAACGGTTCTTCACAAATTTAAACGTGCCCATGTTTACTAGTCGGCTCAAGGATATGTTCTGGTCGTAGAGGCTATACTTATCACCCTTTTCAAATACCATGGCGTCTGAAAAAACCAAAGGCCTGAACGACTCTTTTTCGTCAATAATAAAGTAGTTGTCTACCGCTATTTTATTTGCCATACTGGTGTCCCGGTTTTGACCCATCAGTTTGTAGTTGGCAAAAATGTAAATATCATTGATCTTATAGGCCTGGTATGCTTCGTCGGGCACCTGATCGGTTTTTAACGTCACATAGGTATTCACTTTATGGTCGCCAATAGAGGTATCTGCAACTACAAGTATGTACTCCGGCCTGAAGTAGAAAAACCCGTTTTCTTTAAGTGTCCTGTCTATCCTGTTTCGTTCTGCTTTTATCAAGTCAAGATTAAATGGAGTGCCGGGGGCAAGTAAAGTTTCTGAAAAGCAACTGTCTATAAAAAAGGTAACTGCCGATGAATCCTTTTTTCTGAATACGGTTTTGCAGATTGTGTATTGCGGGCCAGTGGTGATTTCGAAGGATGCTTTTGCCTTTTGCTTGCGGGCACTGTTCATTTTCGAAATTGTGGTCGCATGGAAGAACCCTCGATTTTGCAGCAGGTTGACCATGAGCTGATTATTTACTTCAAAGTTTATATCTTCTACCAGTACAGGAGATTCTCCCACCTTATTTCTCAACCATTGCCGCCAACCCTTGTTCTGTTTAGTATCACCAGCCAGGTTGTTTATGGTGAGTTTGAGCCGGATGCCTAGAATTTTTGTATTGGGTTTAGGCCTGATTGTCGCTAAAAGATCGTGTGTAAGTACTTTTTTCTCGCTTTTATTTGCCCAATTGTCTTTAAATTTTATGCTACTGCCAGTATATAAGATTTCTCCGCTATGCAGGTTTTTGGAAGTGCTGCACGCCGATATAAAAAAAAGGCTGGGGTAAAGAATAAACAACCCGAGTGTGTAAATGTTTTTCATGGATAATATTTCACTTCTTACTCACTCTTTTTCGTTTTTTGGCTTTCTGAATATGTATCTGAACTTGTTGTAATCTACACTCAGAATGAAATCAAGCCCGGACCGGGTAACAAATCCTTCCAATACACCTTCGTCATAATTACGCCGGTATGCCCTCACTGTATATTTTCCGTCGGCAGTAAGCAAGTAATCGGCAGCGAGATTGTTGGGTACATAACTTGATTGCTGGTTGTTGGTTTGCGGGCCTTGTAATTCAAAATCATTCCCCAAAGTCAGTTTCAGTCTGTCATTCATAAGGCGTTTGGAAGCTGCAAGGTTTAAGTCGGTACGTTGCTGCAAACTGCCGGTAGTATAATCTGCGGCTGTTGCCAGGTCTACAGAAAAGTCAACTCCCTTTACAACTTTATTTGCTGCCTGATTCAACTGTTCGCCAATGAAAGTGCTGACGCTCTGCAGGGCTGTAAATCCTAAGCCCGGGGACGATGAACTAAAAGGATCTTCTGACACAAAACGATGTAAAATAAGGACAGCAAACACCTGTTTGTTAAGTTCCGCGGTGTCGCTTCGCAGTTGGCTGAGCTTGCTTTGCACCAACTCGATCTGATCTGGTGTGAGCGGATAAACTTTATTCTCGGGTAATACGACATCAAAATTTATTACCGGTTGCATGACCTGACCTTTTAAATGTAAATTGATATTGAACGGTAAAACTTGTTTGTAATAATTTAGTTGTGTGGGGTCGGATACCTGACGCATGATAAGATCGTAAGGGGGGATTTTTGCCTCATAAATTGCGGTGACGTCCAGAGTGGTCCCCTTTATCGGGTCGCCGGCAAAAGTCATAGTGCTACCATCCAGTATCAGAAATTTCCGCTTGATAAAATTGTAGTTCAATTGATAGGCACCACTATGCAGTGCATAATTTCCGCTTAGGCTGATCACTCCTCCCGGTGTCACCGACGTATTCAGATTTGCCTCGCCTTTCATGGTTAGAAAATCTCCTGAGGCAGGGTCGATGACGAGATTAAATTCAGCCTCGCTTGACACGTTGGTGTTTATATTCATTTCGCTGCCAGTAGCAAATTTGTGCTGGACGCTGTCTTTATTGGCGACTACCAAAAACTTCGGTCGTGCGGTGTCGTGCAGATTTAGAAATTCTACAACGCCAACGTTGCTTTGGACCTGTGGTTTGGAATCGGTATTCGTAATTGTGATTTTTGTACCCTTAAGTATGTTTACGTAGCCGTCTGCGACCGGCGCACTGGAAGTCCCTTTCAGAGAAAGTTTTGAACTCACGAACAGGTCTCCATAGTACTCTTTATTGTCCTTTATTGTGGAATGCAAAACCTGCCATTTGTCGGCGGTAACCGTCAAGGCAAAACCTAGCTCCGGTAAATACTTCGTATCAATGGCGCCTGAAATGACTGCTTTGTTGCCCTTTACATCTAATATATTGAAGTTGACGAAACTGATCGTATTGGAGCTGAACGTTATTTTTTCTGCGGGCATTTTATATGTTCCATTCAACCTTGCAATTGTGGTTGTCAAGCTGTCGGTTTGCAAATTTCCGGTGATGTCGGGACTTGAAAATTTTCCTGCAATTTTAAAATTTCCCCGAATTGAACCTGAACTATTCCGAAACTCGTTCATTGATAAGGTTTCGAAGCTATGTAGGTTTAACGCCTTAATATCAAGATTGAAATTGAAATCATTTCCATTCATTGGCTGCTGATAATAAGCGCCGGCGAGGGCAATGTCATTTCCCTGCCCCTTTAGTGTCAGTTTTGCATCTAGTTTGCTCCCGACATCACCGCTGACGTCTACTTGAAGGTCTCCAAGCGTGTCGTGTTTAATAACAAGATTCTTCACCCTCAGTTCGCTTGCCAATTGTAGTGAAGGGCCGCGCTTTTCCAGTGTTATACTTCCGTCTAGCTTCCCATCTGCAAGCATTGTATCATTGGTGCTGATTAGGTTTGTAAGGTTTTCCAGATCAAAATTGTTAATCTCAATTTTCAAGGGTGCGTTAAATTGAGATTGGTGGCTTGATGCTTTTACAAACTGACCCGAATTGCTGATTTCAATATTGCTGACGTAAAAACCGTCTTTAGAAAATACTATACGGTTTGGTTGTGCAATTGCCCAGAGTTTATAATTTAGTTTCAATCCTTGCTGCAATTGAATAACGTTTGAGTCACCGGCTTGCTGTACCGTTGCCGCCAAAGCAAACCGTTCTTTATGCTGCGGGTCTGAGAGGCTGACACTTGTAGTAAAAATTCGCCCATCATACATGCCGTTCACGTCGGCGAACCAAAATGCAAATTTGCTTTGGTGAAACTCGTCGGCAGTTGCGGAATAGACAAATGCAGAGTCTGTTACATTGATAAATGCCTTGCCATTTTTCACTGTTGATGATCCAAACATAACAGATGGCATTGTGGCATTGAATAACAGCGTCTTTGGTGCCAGTGTTGCGTCAATATGAATAGGATCAAACGCAGAGAGTGCCGGAAGCAGACTGTGTAAAACCGGTTGGTCTTTGATGTTTACTATAAGTG
>CAIYJV010000396.1 GCA_903926605.1 uncultured Bacteroidota bacterium | reverse complement strand
GCTACAGTTGTTATTATCTGTGCCGATAATTTTAAAGACATCAGCAACGATAAAATGAAAGATAGCACCAAAAACTTCAGTTTTTTCATTGGACGATAAATTTCAATGTAAATCCTGCCCGTCACACCAATTTGCCTCGTAACAAAAGTATAGATAAAATTTGACTGCTAAAGCAATGCACAGAGATCTAGTGTGTCGGTGGCGCGTCACTTGCTGAAGTGGGAGTAATTACTTTAAGGATCAACATTTGTCTGAATCAGGATTTTCAGAATTTCAGTATTTCGCGTTTTTTGAAATTTTTTTCTACGCGCGCCAGAGGGGTATCCGCGAGACATTCGCTGGCGAGTGGGGTGCCAGGGCTGTTAATTTCGGCTAATACCAATGAAACGACCCAGCCGTCTGTTTTCGGCTAAAGCCGCTAAAACAAGGGCTTTTGACCACGATCTAAAGATCGTGGCAACTACTTTTCGTGCCAATTTTTTTGTCTAAATAGTATAAAGCCTCCAAACCGTGAATTCAGTCCACGATCTAAAGATCGAGGCGACTGTGCAGGGTGCCGATTTTTGAACTCAAATTAGAAATCAAAAATGCAAAAGCCACCGTCTCCGGTGGCTTTCAAAATAAATATCTGTAAAAATTACTTGTTCATGGTGGCTAAAAACTCTTCGTTGCTGCGGGTTCCCTTCATTTGTTTGAGCAGGAAGTTCATAGCCTCGTCGGTGTTCATATCGTTGATATGATTGCGGAGCAGCCACATCTTGTTCTGAATGTCTTTTTCCAGCAGCAGGTCGTCGCGGCGGGTAGAAGAAGAAGTGATATCAATAGCAGGGAATATACGCTTGTTGGCCAGTTTGCGGTCGAGCTGCAATTCCATATTACCGGTACCCTTGAATTCTTCAAAGATCACTTCATCCATCTTGGACCCAGTATCAATAAGTGCGGTTGCAAGGATGGTCAGCGAACCGCCGTTCTCGATCTTACGGGCGGCACCAAAAAATTGTTTGGGTTTCTGCATGGCATTTGCTTCCACACCACCACTCAGTACTTTACCACTTGCCGGGGCCACGGTATTGTGGGCGCGTGCAAGGCGGGTAATAGAGTCGAGCAGTATAACCACGTCATGACCGACTTCTACCAGCCTCTTGGCCTTCTGAAGGGCAATTGTGGACACTTTTACGTGCTTGTCGGCAGGCTCGTCGAATGTGGAGGCGATAACCTCTGCATTTACACTGCGCTGCATATCGGTCACTTCCTCAGGACGCTCGTCTACCAGCACGATCATCAGGTAGCATTCCGGATGATTGCGGGCAATGGCGTTGGCCACTTCCTTGAGCAACATGGTCTTACCGGTTTTGGGCTGCGCCACAATGAGTCCGCGCTGGCCTTTTCCGATCGGAGTGAACAAATCCATGATACGGGTGGAATAGTTACTACCCGTGGTGGTAAGGTTCAGTTTCTCGAATGGAAACAAAGGCGTGAGGTAATCAAACGGTACGCGATCCCTTATTTCGTCGGGCAGTCTGCCGTTGATGGTTTCTACTTTCAGCAGCGCAAAGTATTTCTCCCCATCCTTGGGTGGCCGAACATGGCCCTTTACGGTATCTCCGGTCTTAAGTCCGAATAACTTGATCTGGGAAGGAGATACATAAATATCGTCGGGCGAGCTCAGGTAGTTGTAGTCGCTGCTACGCAGGAAGCCATAGCCGTCCGGCATCATTTCCAGAACACCTTCACTGGCAACCTGTCCCTCGAACTCGAGATTGAATGCAGGAGGAGCCTGTGGCTCGCGCTGCGGCCTGTTGAATTTTTGGTAATTATTGAAAGCCGGCTTAGCGGGCTCTGCTTCGAGCGTTGCTTGCGGCGGTTGCACCTCGTCGGGATTATCTGCAGCAGGCATAGTGATACCTTCATTTTCCACTACGGGTGCAGGCACTGCTTCTGTCGTCGTGACTGCAGCCGTCACGGGTTCTTCTACTTCTTCCTCTTCTGCTTTCTGTTCTTTCCAGTCGTGTGGTTTGGGCGGCCTTACCTGCATCCTGTCGAATGAAGGTGCATTGCTGCTTTCATCCTTGGGCTTGCGTGCACGCCGGCGCCTGTCGCCAAAGGCATCCTGGTTATTTCGCTCACCCTGTGTGTGGTGGGTACGAGCAGGAGGAACCGCAGGCGCTTCCTGATCTGCCGGAAACGTGGGTGCAGCTTCCTGCATTGGCGCAACCAGTGGCTCAGTCTGTGTTTCAGGTACCATTACCACTACCTCGGCCACCGGCTTCGGCGCTTCAACGGTTACGCTTTCCGTGGTTTCCTGTGCAATAGTTTGGTTGTTGCCAGCATCGGTGCCTGCGGCTTCACGAGGCTTGCGCCCTCTTTTTTTCTTCGCGGCCTCGTCTGCGGGTTTGGCTGAGGAAGCCTGCGAATCCAGTATTTTGTATATCAGGGTTTGTTTGTCCAGGGCGTCTGCGCCGGTTATCTGGCTTTTACCCGCAATAACGAGCAGCTCAGGAATGGGCATATCATTCAACTGCAATATGTCGTAAGGCATACTTAGATTATTTCTTAAGATTTGGCACTATAAAATGAACAAAAGTTTGTTAGCTAACTGCATCAAAAATCATTCGAAATTTTTGGTGGATTATATCACCCGGAATTCTGGTGGTGAAATAAAGAAAGGAACATTGATGTTTCCTGATGCAACGTTACAAATGTTTTTGTGAATAAAAAAATACCGGATGTTAAAACTATTGTACATGGTCTGCTTTGTAGGCGGCCGCCATAAAGCCAATTGTATCATCCAGTGTACGGTAAGCAAAAGCCGGAAGCGTCTTGAGTAATTTGGTGTTGGTATAATTGGACACACTACCTGCAGTGTGGGCGGTCTCCCGTGTTACCATGGACCGGCGACCTGTAAGCAGGGCCCGCATACTATAATATCTCCATGTGAGGCCGGTAAGCAATGCGCCCGCTTTTATGGATGGCGATTTTTTACCCAATTTATTGGCCATATTGGAGAATATTTCCTTGTATGGGTAATTCCCGGCACTGATAATGAAGCGCTCTTGCGAAATGTCTGCATTCATGAGCATCCAGGCCGACAAAGCCACGTCGCGCACATCTACCCAAGAGTTGATTCCGGTAGTGTAAAACGGGAATTGCTTGTCTACCAATTGCATTAGTTGGGCAGAACCTTCATTCCAGTTTCCCGGACCGAGAATAATACCCGGATTCAGCACAACCGCATTGAGACCCTCTCCCATGCCGCGCCAAACCTCTGTTTCAGCCATGTGTTTACTCACTCCGTAGGCCGAGCCATAGGTGCTCTCTTCCCAGTTTTCTTCTTCCGTTATTTCTTTTTCAGATTCTCCTGTCCTGCCTATTGCCGCAACAGAACTGATATGCACCAGTTTACGAATGCCGGATGCAAGAGCCTGATTGACGATGTTGGCGGTGCTTTCTGTATTAAAATGCATCATCCGCTCCCGATCGGAAGCCTGAAAAGAAACCACTGCAGCGCAATGATATACTTCTGTGATTCCAGCCATGGCTTCCTCCACATCAAATACATCGAGAAGGTCGCACTTCAGCCACTGCACACCGGGAAGAGCCGTCAACAGAGCAGAAGGCGGGTGGCTGTGGTATAAAGCCCGGATATCCAGTTGCTTTTCGGATAAAAGCCTGGTAAGGTGCTGACCAAGAAAGCCACTGGCGCCGGTTATTAGGATCATTGGGTTGATATTAGTTTATTCGCCGTTTTGGAGTGATGCGGGTTGAAATAATCATATCCCCTGAAATTGTCGCAGGAATCGCACGTCATTCTGCGAATAAAGCCTCAGATCGTTGACCTGATACCTGATCTGGGTGATACGCTCAACGCCCATTCCAAAAGCAAAACCGGAGTACACTTCGGGGTCAATTCCAAAATTGCGCAGCATATTGGGGTGCACCATTCCACAACCCAATATCTCTACCCAACCGGTGTGTTTGCAAAGGTTGCAGCCCTTGCCACCGCACACGGTACAGGAAATATCCATCTCAGCGCTTGGCTCAGTAAACGGGAAGTATGACGGGCGAAAACGCACCTTGGTACCCTCGCCAAACATTTCGGTTACAAAGTAGTAGAGGGTTTGTTTCAAATCTGCAAAGGATACGTTTTTGTCCACATAAAGGCCTTCGCACTGATGAAAAAAGCAATGTGCGCGTGCGGAGATCGTTTCATTCCGGTATACTCTGCCGGGGCATATCACACGTACCGGGAGTTGCTGCGTCTCCAGTATGCGGGCCTGCACCGAAGATGTATGTGTGCGCAATACCCAATCCGGATTGGTCTGCACATAGAATGTATCCTGCATATCGCGCGCAGTATGATTTTCGGGCATATTGAGTGACGTGAAGTTGTGCCAGTCGTCTTCTATTTCCGGTCCCGTAGCTACACTGAAACCCAGTTTTTCGAAAATAGACACGATCTTTTGTTCGGTGACCCGAAGGGGATGTCTGGTACCCATGGGCAATGGCGTGCCGGGCAGGGAAAGATCTTCCCGACTTTCTTTTTTATCTACAGAGTCTTCAAGGCTTTTAAATTGTTCAAACCGGGACTCAGCCAGCACCTTAAATGCATTCAGCAATTGTCCTGCTTCCTTTTTCTGGTCTACCGGCACATTCTTCATTTCGCCGAAGATCATCTTCACAATACCCTTAGCACCCAGAAATTTGATCCGGAAAGCCTCGAGGTCGGCAGCACCGGAGGGCGAGAAAGTATTGATTTCCTGCTCGTATCCTGCTATTTGTTCCTTTAACGTCAACATGGCGACAAAGATAAAAAAAAAGGCCTATAGATAACCTGTCGCAAACGATGTCACGCATATATTCGTTAACTATCTTTGCAACAATAACAAAACTTGTGGAAGACAAAAAGAAGAAATGGGTAGCAATCTGGCTTATCGCGGGTGTGGTAATGATCATTGTGCAAACATTACTGGGTGGTGTGACCAGACTTACCGGTTCAGGATTGTCCATCACCGAATGGAAGCCCATTATGGGTGCGCTTCCTCCCATGAATGAACAAGAGTGGAACAGGGCTTTTGAAGGCTACAAGCAAATAGGACAATACAAAATAGTGAATCACGATTTTACGGTCGGTGATTTTAAGGCCATTTTTTTCTGGGAGTGGTTTCACCGGTTGTGGGCGCGCATGCTGGGGGTTGTTTTTGCGGTTGGCTTCGTCTATTTCCTTTATAAAAAATATTTCGACCGGCGAATGATAAAACCCTTGTTGGTGCTGTTTGTGCTGGGCGGACTTCAGGGGCTTATCGGGTGGCTGATGGTGAGTACCGGTCTAAATCCAGATGATGTGCATGTGCATTATATAGCACTGTGTGTGCATTTTATTTCGGCAATGATCCTCGCGTGTTATACGCTTTGGTTTGCACTGGGTTTGCTGATCAAAGACGAACAAAGACTTTCTGACAGCGGTTTGTGGAACATTACGTTCGGGCTCATACTATTGACTTTCGTACAGCTTGCCTATGGCTCGTTCATGGCGGGGAGCAAGGCTGCTATTGCCGCGCCCACATGGCCAACCATCAATGGATTCTGGATGCCGGGTACCTTGTGGACCAATGGCTGGTTAAAGGACAGTAATCTTGGTGCATTACAACTCAATATTCAGTTCATTCACCGTGGCATTGCCTACCTTCTGCTGGCCGGTATAGTAATCTGGTATTTCATGGTAGCCAGGGCTACACTAAAAAACAGTACGCCACTGAGACGCTGGCGAAATCTGCCGCTTCTGCTGGTGCTGATGCAAGTGTTGCTGGGTATACTTACGGTTGTGAACTCGATTCATATTCTGCCCAACAGGTTTGGCATTTTCGAGTCGTTTGCCGAGTTGCATCAATTGGTGGCAATGTTCCTGCTCATGGTTTTGCTGGTTAACTTGTATCTGGTGCGCAGAACGGAGTGAGCGCTCGGTATACCATCGCACTTCCGGATGTCCTTTTGGGGGTCACGATTCTTTATTGGATCACCAAGTTGACAACACTGCAGACAGTTGGCCTTAGCCTCAATTCTCGTGTATTTTTGCCGCAATCTGAAGGTCGTGGACATTTACAAAACAGGTGTTTCCGGAGCTTTTCCAACAGACCCTAACTACGTCGCAATTGTACCTGGATATGCGATTGGGGTAATAGGCAGATTAGGGTAATTAGCGATCCTTTCGGCGCGCTGATTGTGAAAGATTGTAGTGTTGCTGGTTTTTGCAGATCTGGAACAATCTGGCGTACATTTAAAATGTGCAACTGGCAAGCCTTGTTCGATTGCAACGGGTAGTCTGCCTCCAAACTAAAATATCTTCGCTGGTTTTAGCACAAAAAAATAACTCCGGAGGTTATCCGGAGTTATTTTGTATTAGCAACGTTTTTCTTAGAAAAACTACTAGAGAGATCTATTACTTCTGAGCGAAGTTCATGTTAGTGGGTTTCCAGTTATGACCAACTGGCAGGCCAGTAGTCTTAACATTACGACCAACTACATCTACGCGGAGGTTTTCGAACCAAACCTGGCCCTGTCCGTAAAGACGTGCACCGTAAGAGATGTTTGATGCGCCATCTGGAACGTCGCATACGATTTCGCATTTAGTCCAATCTTCTGTACCAACCATTGCACGATTTTCCATGTTGTCTGCGTTTTCGCAAGGCATGGAACAATAGTTATGAGCATAAGCAGTTGTGTGACGATCGCAGCTACCATTGCCACCAACCTGCATCCAAAGACCAGCCATACCTGAAACGTTTTCAGACCTCATGTAGCCAGTGAGACGAATTCTTTTGCCCCTGTAGTTACCAGCGTCGATGTTCTGGTGAAGATCACCATAAGTTGCACCGCCGTTGTCTGAACAATGGTGACACCTGCGACCACGTGAAGTGTATCTGTTTGAATTGCAGGAATTTTCGCAATAATTGCTGGGGTAGCAAGAGCGGATAGTGGCACAGGATTTGCCGGTTTTACCAGCGCCTGGCACAGTTCCAACAAAATAACTACCGTGGCTGCCTTTCTGCCAGCCTTTAGGAGCGTCGTAAGACATAGTTGCTACCGCAACAAGCACCATTACTAATGGTAAAAACAGTTTTGATTTCATAAGAAAATGTTGTGTTGAAAAATGATTTTTTTGAAAGTTGACACAAACATAAATAATGATTCCGAAAAAACAAAACATTTTCAGGATTTTGACTGAAAAATTTTGTTGTCGAGCGAATTAAAAAAATCGACAGGTCTAAATGTGCGCCAGTTGGGTGATTCCATCAGGCTTACATAACGGTTGATGTGGGACAGCCTGAAGTCGTACTGTGTCTGCTCTGGCATATTAATAGCTATTATCCAGCCACCTTCGTCTTTAATATCGTCTATCCATTCTTCGTAATAGTCGGTATCGCTGCTGTGGAAGTTGAGTACATTTTCGGAGATCAGTACAAATTTGTAGAGCCCTTTGGCGATCATCCGGTCTATTACTGCGCGTTTCAGCGTTTCAATGTCATTTTCCACGGCATCGTTCCATTCACCGATCAGTTCTATGATCGCAAAGTTCAGCTCGTAGTCTGCAAAAAGGACTTTAAGGTATAAAGTACGGGACCCGAATTCTTCCCATTGGGGGTGGATGTAATAGTTGTACACCGTATTCGAGAATTCAAACTCGCTATGAACCCTGCCATAGAAAGGAGACTGCTCATCGTCTTCCGCATTATAAAGATGCAACCAGTTGTAAAATGGCTCCAGTGCGTGCATGTACCCTGTTTTATCCGAATTTCTGTTTCCAGGCTACCATTCCGCCTGTCAGATTTACCACATTCTTAAAACCTGCGGTTTCCAGTATCATACAAGCCTGCATACTCCTTCCTCCCATCTTGCAATGCATTATCACCTCTTTGTCTTTCAGGTCCTCAAGTTCATCAATCTGCATTCCCTGGATACGGCCCAGCGGAATGAGCTGTGCGCCTATATTGTATTCGGCATATTCCCAAGGCTCTCGCACATCCACTATATGCAGCTTTTCGCCACCGTCCATGCGGGCCTTCAATTCTTCTGGTGTGATATTTGTCATAATCAGTTTTTTACAAGTTTTTTTACGGAAATGGTATTCCCTGCACTATCGAGCAGCCGAACCATGTATACTCCAGCCGTCAGATCGTGTATATCGGTTTCCCGGCCTTCAGATACGCTACCCGCCTGAAGTACTCTGCCGGTGATGTCAGAAAGTTCGAACGTGTTGCCAGCATTACTTACTGGCATTGAGATCCTGAAATAGGACTGCGCCGGATTGGGCGATAAATCCCAGTCAGCATCCTTGATGCCAGTTGCAGCTACGCTGGATGCCGCAACATCAAATCCCAGCAGGGGCCGGATCATAATTGCTCCGCTTAATAATGAAGAATTCCATACGGCGCCTGCGCCTTCTACACGGTAGTAGGCATGATTGCCACCGATCCGGTTAATGTCAAACCCAAAATACAGGCTGTCGCTATTGGAATATGCTGGTTGTACGGTACCGGCGTAGAACGTACCCGCAGGTAACACCAGCGGGGTATCCAGCTTGTAAACCCAGAAGTGATTTATGGTATCGATATACCCCGGAAAATAATAATCCTGTTCGCGCAGCAGGTTGTCGGTATAATAGCCATTTACACCGATGAGCGAGGAATAAATCCTAATAAAAAACTCTTTGTATTCAGCGGGTGGTATCTGCCGGGCAAAGTAGATAGCCAGTCCCCGGAGTGTATCGGGATGGTTGAGGTGAAATTCAATTTCTATTTCACCAGGGATAGCTCCCGACCCGTTCATGTTAAGGTAGTAGGCCATTTCGGCAGTGCCGTCGTCATAGGCCAGATAGTTGGAAAAGACCTGCGGCAAGGCTATAGTGTCGTTGCTGGTTGGGCCGGTAAATGGCGTATTGCGCAGATAACATTGCCGCTCGAAGGTGACCACACTATTTGCGGGGTAAAGAGGAAAAGCAGAAGCGGAGATCGTAAAGGGTTCGGCAACCTGTGCCGTTTGGTAAGCCGGCAGCAAGCCATTGTTTGAAACTGCCGGAAAAATAGCGGTTGATCCGCCACTTGTGGTGTCATATACCGCAAACGTATGGTTGATGTTCTGCGATAACACCGACGAATTGGCAAGGCTATCTGATATCGTCGTAGCCAACTCGCCCGAAACATTGGCCAGAAACTGCGAATAAGGCATTGAGGTATAGTCGTTGAGCAGGAAAGACGGATTGCAGGTAATGGCAACGTCCATTATCTCTGAATCGGCTGCGAAACGGCCTGAGTTGAGCCGTACATAATCTATATTCCAGTCTGCACCCCCCCAGAATGTAGCGGCGATATTTACAAATCGGAACTGAAACTGGCCTCCGAAGAAAAGCGAATCGGTAATGGGCACCAGCACCTGCCGGAACGCTTGCAAGCCTGATCCTGTGTCAGGACCGGGTACTGACCACACTTTTTTATAATCTCCGAAAATATTTTTAAAAAACAGCATCAATGAGTCCTGGGGCAGCGGATAATAACCATTGCCCTGCGGCTGATAGAAAAAACTGAAATAGACACTATCTGAGGGAGTGACCGCACTGAAACTCATATCTATGGGCTGCGAGGTAAGGCTATCTCCGTATATGAAAGCAGAATTCTGCAACGTATCGTAGGGCATACCCTGACTGTTAAGATTATCTAATGTAGCAACTCCCCTGCTCACCGGCTGCACCGCATAGGTATTGTTTACGTAGGCTTCCTGGTCGGCCCATAATGTGGTGTCCGGAATAGGTGAATAACCTGTAAAATCGTCGAAGAACGGCAGGGTTAGGGCAGCAGTCTTTCTTGCGGTATGGTGGCTGGCGTGTTTTGTGGAAACAGAAAAAGGATTAAATCCCACACGGCTCAATTTCTCCTGAGCCTGGCAAGTCAACGGGACGGATAAAAATAAAATGGCCGCAACCTGTGCAAACCAACGAAAAGCGCCATTCAGCCTGTGATTATATTTAAATTGCTTGTGGTACACTTTTCTGGCGCGTTGATTTTTTACAGTGTCAGGTTATGGAGCCTTTATTCTATTTAACGGTCGGAGGGGGTGTTGTATTGCCAGCGGGCGGAACTGCAGGCACACTGCACCCCAAATAGTCGGACTCAACAGGGTTCTGCACAATTATAAGTTCTATAAAATCACCCATATTGATCCGGTTTGCACTACCTGTTTCGTTTTGTGCCTTCGGGTATTGGCAAACGACATAAGCAGATGAAGTATCCGAAATTTCCGCACCGTCTTTAGCGATCACACGCGGCTGAATGTTGTATGCGAACAAACGCGTTATGGCCTCGTCTACCGGGATACGGATCACGTCCGGCACATCGAATTGCGTGTTGCCCATACCATTCCCAATTACCAGCGTAATTTTCGATCCCATAGCGATCATGTCGCCGGGGCGTATAGGCTGCCCTTTATACAGTTGCTCCAGCACAGCACCCGCAGCTATATCGGGTTTCAGAATTGTATCTCCAACCAACAGCTTATTGTTGCGTAGCAGCATTTCTGCACTACGATAGGAAATGCTGAGCAGGTTGGGCATTGGCACAAATGGAGGTAGCATCCGGTTCACAGTAAGAAAAATGGTACGTCCTACCTTGACGACCGAACCAGAATCAGGTATCTGTCTCAGAATAGTAAGAGGTTTGCAGGCTATCTCGTATGTGGAGTCTACCTGCACCTCGAAACGAAGATTCTTCATCTGCGTAAGTGCATAGTTCACGTCCTTTCCTTTTACATTGGGTATCAGTACCTCCTTGCCATGATTTGTGGCACAGTGCAGCGTCACGAAAAACAGGATATACAGGATCATGGAAATGGCGAGCACCATTCCCATGTGGAACATAAACGAAGTCCTTATGTTAATATTTTTTAAGTCAATCTTCATGCTATTCTATCGTGGGTAGTATGTATTTTCATACAATCCTGGAGCAATGCTCCATAAAATTCGTCCAGTTTTCTGCCCGATGCGATCACCTGTTGCGGCACAATGCTTTGGTCGCTCTGCCCGGGCATTGTGTTCACCTCCAGGAAAAAGAGTTTATTGCTTTTTTGCTCCAGGATAAAGTCCATGCGCACTACGCCCCTGCAGTTCAGGTGACGGTATATGTAGGTGGCTTTATTCTCCAGTTCCTTGCGGATATTGTCGTCTATATGAGCGGGAGTGATCTCGCGGGTTACGCCCGGCGTATACTTGGCTTCATAATCGAAAAACTCGTTCTTGCTTATTATTTCAGTGGCCGGCAATGCATATATACAGCCCTGCTCCTTATAAACCCCGATCGTAAACTCGCGTCCTTCAATAAATTCTTCTATCAGCACCTGGTTGTCTTCCCTGAAGGCTTTGTCTATGGCGGGCAGTAACTGCTCTACTTGTTTCACTTTGCTCACACCGAGACTGCTTCCGCTTTCGTTGGGTTTTACAAATACCGGCAATTTTAGACGATCCAGTATCGCGCCCATAGAATAAGACTCGCCTTTAATGAGGTGCACCGAATTGGCGATATTCACCACATTAAAAGACTTCACTACTTTGTTGCAGTAGCTTTTGTTAAATGTGAGTGCAGATACGATGGCATTGCAGGTAGTATAGGGTATGTTGAGCATATCCAGATAACCCTGCATACGCCCGTCTTCGCCAGGTGTGCCGTGAATGGCAATAAAGACGCAGGCGAACACAATTTTTTCCCCGTTTACAACAATCGAAAAGTCGTTTTTGTCTACTTGAATTTTTTTGCCCTCGTGTTCGTGGTACCATTCATCCCTGGTAATAATAATTTTGTACACACTGTACAGGTTACGGTCCAGGTTTTTTTCTATGGTGTCAGCGGTCTTTATTGAAATGACAAATTCACCCGAATATCCACCCGCCAGTAAGGCTATGTTCTTTTTCATGATCAGTAATCCAAAATAGAATAGCGTCAAAGGTAATCGAAAAACAGACTATAAGATTGGGGGATTCAACAGTTAATTATAAGTTTTAACTTATGGTAGGGATTGATTTCTATACTAATTATATTCGTAAATGGGCTCTAAATATTTAAATAATTATTGCATGATTGATGTTTTGCTGCTTGAAATTAAGCAATTCCCCCTGAAATCAGAATCAATAATGTGCTATTTCAGCCAATGGTTGTTAGCCATTATTTTACCGTCAGGGAGCTTCGAGATTATCAGGCTTTTTAGTGGACGTAGCTGAACTTCGTCTTTGAGTATATAGTCGGTCACTGGTTGTGGCCGAATGCAAAAGACTATTCTTACGGTGCCCGGCGGTGGCTTTAAATATGCGTTGGCACGACTCCAAAGACCTTCGTGGTCTGTACAGGTGTTGGTCAGTATTTCGTCGGTGCGTAGCCGCTTACCGGCTCCGTCCAGATAATAAGTCAGAATGGTGGGGCTTGCCCAATTGGTAGCGTCCACCAGAAACCATGCGGAGAATTCATAGGTTTGCGGGCTCGCATCCCTTATTGGTATATCGGCCAAAACAGAATCCGCTGTCTTCGCCATCGCACTCTGACCAAACAAACCTGCATTGTTTTTATTTTTTTCAAAGTGGTCCAAATAAATATTGGCGGTATCACCTATTACGGTGTCGGTACGCTTCATTTGGGCGACAACATGCATCACACTGTCTTTCATGACCCTGTCGTTTTTCCGTACCTGGTCCGGATACAACGCATAGACATGACAGTATTCGAAGTCACCAATATGGTGGGCTGCATTTAGTAGATATGTTTCTTCAGGTTGCAATGATTCCTGCTCAAACTGAATCAGCAATATGGGTTTGCTACTTTTCAGATCGTCCAGTACCTGTTTGTCCGCATAGGGTCCGGCTGCCAGTTTGGTTTGCTTGCGGCTCACACTCCAGGAAGTGCGCGAGAGATTGGCATCCATTACAGGCAGGTGTAGTTGCAACGCTGCGACCTCGCACATTGTGAGTCCCCACAGGCCGTGGTCGCCAACCCAGTATTTTTCTGTGCCAATGTTTACAATTCCCCAACCCAGAATTGCCTGAAAGTCGCTGGGGTTAAAGTGTTGCGTTTTTAGCCATATGGCCCAGTTTGTACCCTTTGTAGAAAAAGTATATTCGTAGTTTTTTTGTCCTTTATTGCCGGTTTCATGGATCAGCCTAATGAAACTGTAGGTTTCACTGGTCCAGACAGTCAGTACAGCAAACAACAGCACTTTTGCGGTAATTGGTCTTGATCGGCCTGTTAGTGCGACAACCCATTTATTTACCATTAGCGCAGCGAAAATCGTAGCTATGAAATAAAATATCCAGTCAAACCGGCCCAGGGAACGAAACTGCCTGAATATGGTTAGATAGTCGGTTAGCCAAAGCATGTGAAATACAAAGGGTATACCCATGCTAAAAAGTAGTATTGCGCCAGCAATAAACGTCCATACCGGATCGAAACCGGTAGGAAATGTGTCCCTGAATTTTATTTTTTTCAATACGATCGAGCGCACAAAGCAACCAAAGGATACTGCCAAAACCAGCACGACCGATAAGCCGAGGTATGCTGTTCCCTCGCCATAGGGCGTTGTGATCTTTACAAAGTGGTTTTTTACCAAAAAATGCCAAATCCACGAATATTCACTGGTTATCAGTTCCTTTATTCGGGTGCGATATTCAAGGAACCCGAACGGTTGTATTGCCCTGTCGGTGCAGCGGTCAGTAAAAAAAAGGAAAGCCTTGAAAAAAGCGATTACTGCAATGCCGCCCACTACCAACGGCAGTGTTTGGGCTGTTTTTTCCCGGAAGCTTCCCCTTTTTGTTATGAAATATCCAGCGGTGTAGGTTACGACCCAGATCAGGATCATTGCCGAAAAATACGGATGCATCAGGCAGGCTAATATGCCAAGCAGGGAGATTAAAATGGCATATTTTATTTGTTGCCCCTCGTGGTAACGTATACTCCAGTAAAACAACATGGGTATGACACAAACGAAACTCAACGAATAATGGGCATCCAGGCGAATCACCTGCGGGCTCATCATTACGATAAGACTGGAAAAAAGGAACGACAAAACAGGCGAAACTGAAAAATGAACCAGGATCCTGTACACAAATACGATAGCCGCAACCCAACTACAGGCCACCGACCACCAAAGTATGGTCATTGCTGTTTCGGGGGATACATGCCCAATGCTTGCCAGAAACACAGAGATCAGTGGAAGCCCGTCGGTATACACCATGTGTTCCCCATAGGGATAGTTCATGCCGAAGTACCAAATCCCGTTACCGAATTGAGATTCGTACAAATAATTATACATGTTTTTCATGCCATCGCCACCCAGTTCCACCAAACTGTACCACGGTTGAGTGACCAGTTTGCCAAACGACAGGCCGACAACCACGAACGCGCATAGTACTACTAGTGCTATGCTATTTTTTTTAATTATTTCCCCCATTCGGTTACCAACGTAAAACGCTCCACTTCAGGCATTATTGCGGGGTAAAATACAAAATGCGGAGGATATCATTACGGACATTCAACCAGGGAAATACTGTTTACATACTGGCTGGTCATTTTTCAGACCGTACTTTTGTAGAATTGCTCCACAAGATGGTAAAAAACCTGCTTTTGAAGAGGCTTAATTATATAGTCTTTCACATACTCATTTGTTTCCGCCCGTAGTACTTCTTCAGGAGAAATAGAGGAGGTGCAGATGTATATCATTGGTTTCTTGGCAAGCAATGGTGCGACCAATTTGTATTGCGAAAGGAATTCCCAACCATCCATTATGGGCATATTCAAGTCAAGCAATATTATTTCGGGTAGCGAATCAGGATTGTTTTGTTGTTCATGCAGAAAATCTATAGCGTCCTTTCCATCTGATTTACAAGTCAGCTTTTTTGTCAGTTGGGTTTGCTCCAGTACTTTTTTTATCAGGTAAACGGTAATGCCATCGTCTTCGACCAGCAATACATTAATTGGATTCATGCGATATTTTTTTTGATCAGAATGTTCATTGTCGTTCCTTCGTTCAATGTGCTTTCAGCCGATATCTTGCCATCAATTGAGTCAACCAGCGCTTTAGTAAGAAAAAGTCCAAACCCCTTTCCAGAAGCATTTTTGTGAAACACCTTGCCTATTTTGAAGAGGCTTTTACCATACAAAGCCGAATCAAATCCTGATCCGTTGTCTTTTATGGACAGTAACACCCCTTCGTTGGTGCTTTCAGTAGAAATAGTAATATGCAGCTGACGATCACCATGTTTGAATTTTAGGCAATTGCTAAGGACGTTTCTGAGTATAGTTGCCAGATGCTTTTGCGGCATCCAGATCTCCGTTTCGTCGGTCAGGTTAGTGGTAAAAATGGCCCTGGAGTCAATTATTTCCTTCTTCAGATTATTAATGACGGAATCTATTGCCTCAGCAATATTTATGGATTCAAATTTCAGTTCTTTGTTATTCCGTATCATCAGCGATTCTACTAACTCACTGAAAACATCTGATAAGTTGTTCACCGCTGGCCGCAAATAGGAAATAAGATCTTGTTTTTCGTTCATATTTTCCGTTTGCGAGATAAAGTCGATAATAGCCGAAATGTTTGTGAGTGGTGCCCTCAGATTGTGTGCGATGATGTTGGTGAAATCGGTAAGTTGCTCATTTTGGATAGACAATTGTGATACAAGGTGTTTTTGCTTGTTTTCCATTTCTTTTACGTTCGTGATGTCTACTCCATATCCGATCATGTATTTCAGATTTCCACTGTCATCTTTTACCGGAAAAAATCTTCGAAGATGCGTTATCTGCCTGCCGGCATTATCCTCGATCGTATCTTCCCAAACAAGGCCACTATTGTTTTTAGCAGCCTCCAAAAAACGCAAGTGACGGGTCTCGGCTATTTTGGAGTCGCGTTTCCTTAGTTCGCAATATTCAAAATCATTTAGCCCAATTATCGCCTTGCGCAATTCCGGGTTTTTTATGCCGCCCGGATTTACGAAAATGTACCGGTGGTTTTTATCAAAAACTGCAATGTCGGACGGTATGTTGTTCAGTATTGTTTCGTAAAATTCTTTTTGCCTGGATACGTGTTCTGATGCAACTTTTTGTTTGGTGATATCTCTGATCGAAGCGATCCGATTTCCACTAAAGGTCTCGGAAGAAATGTTCATTTCTAAATGTTGTATAAAGCTGTTTTCATCCAACCTGGAAAATTCAAAAGCAAAGTCTCCATTATCATCTGCTTTATTGGTCGCTTTCATTAGATATGCTTCGAATTGCTCCCTGAATTGGTATGGAATTACTATTTCCGAAAATTGGGCGCCAATAAAGGAAGTGGGTAACGAACCGAATATTTCTGAGGCCCTGTTGTTCACGTTGGTAATAACGCCGTGCTGGTTAATAATTATTTTTCCTGATAACGAGTTTTCAATCATCGTGTGGATGAACTCGTTGTCATACTTAATTTTTTTCTCGGCACTGGCAAGTCTTTTATCCGTTGCGATATAATTTATGAGTTTGGTTGCCTCTATAGCGGCTTTCGAAAACACCTGAATTTCATTAGAGGTCAATGTTCTGGGCTGCGCATCCATCGCGCTGAAATAACCCTGTATTTGCCCGTGATTGTTGCGGACCGTGATTATTACAACAAATCGTGGTAACGAATTGTGGTTGTCCAGGCAGAAATCCACAAGAATATCGCTTGAAAGGGTGTCCGGAATCAGCGTGATGTCCTCGGGTAGCAGGCGGGAAACCAGGAAATGGTGTAATCCTTTATAGTTCAACTCCGTTGTTGCATACGACCAATCGTTGTACAAGTTGAAAAGGGAAAGATTAGTGTAGGTAAAATCCATTGTTTCAGAAACAGATCTCAGGAAGTCGGTTATGGAATTCTGAAATCCGTCCGGATTGCTCAAAGCGCGCCGGATCTGTTCCTTCTGCAGTTCTGTATTTCGCAGTATTTCTTTGGTAACATGCATGGATTTACGAGTTTGGTTGTCCGGTTTTCTACCGAAAATACCACTTAGTTTTGGATGATTCAAATAGTGAATGGGTAAAATTATTTGTTGTCATAAATTTAACTATCACTATAATTAGTAATTTTTTAGTAGTTTTTCGGAATTGCTTCCCACTTGTAAACATTTTTTACATTGGATACTACCGAGATCTGGTTATTGGCTTTTCAATAAAACTTTTGATTATAGGGTTGGTAAAGAAAGTTTTTAGGATTGATAGATCGGTACCAAGATCGGAACGAAGCGTAATTTTAACCCGATTTCGATTATTTTGCTGTGTTTGCCCCATCTTTACACCATGAATTGGGCTTCATTATATAGTACGGACAGAACCGGTGAAAAGCGAAAAAAGGAACGCGATTACCAGGATAGCAGAAATGCTTTTCTGCGGGATTATGACCGGATCATTTTTTCGTCGGCATTTCGTCGGTTGCAGAATAAAACACAGGTGTTTCCACTGCCGGGTTCCGTATTTGTACACAACCGCCTTACGCATAGTCTGGAGGTGGCGTCGGTAGGCAGGAGCCTTGCAAGAGCGGTGGGTGAACAGATCGCGGCAAAATATGGCGATATCGTACCCGGGTTCTCCACATTTTACCGGTATGAGCTCGATTCTGTGATTGCCTCTGCATGCCTGGGGCATGATATTGGCAATCCTCCATTCGGTCATTCGGGTGAAGACGCCATACGATCGTTTTTTCGGGGCCTTGACGGAGAAATGAGTGACAGAATAAACAGTTCTCTTTCGCCTAACCAATTATGTGATCTTACT
Source organism: uncultured Bacteroidota bacterium (assembly GCA_903926605.1). Classification (GTDB taxonomy): domain Bacteria; phylum Bacteroidota; class Bacteroidia; order Chitinophagales; family Chitinophagaceae; genus CAIYTT01. The sequence goes on along the minus strand of CAIYJV010000396.1, from coordinate 12,088 downwards.
CATTTCGAAGGCAACTCAAACGCATTCAGGGTGCTCACGCATAGTTTCAATGAGCCCGATCCCGGCGGTTACAGACTTACCTATCCCACGCTTGCGGCCATAGTAAAGTACCCATGTTCCTCGTCTGAAGGATTTAGCAAGCAAACCGGGCTGATAGCCACCAAGAAGTCAGGATTTTTTGATGCCGAAATTCCTGTTTTTGGTGAAATTGCAGGGACACTCGGTATCCCGTTGCAAAACGGTTATAAGTCTGTGTACGCCCGGCACCCTTTTGTATTCCTAACAGAAGCCGCAGATGATATTTGCTACCGGGTGATAGACCTGGAAGATGCGCACAGATTGGATCTGGTTTCGTTCGACACCTTTAAGGATTTGTTTTTGCCGTTTTTTGACGTCGAAACCGGTTATTATGCCCGCAACTATATTGAGCAAAAGCTGCACCGCATACAAGACGAAAATCAAAAAGTACAGTACATACGTGCCAGGTGGATAAGTCTTATGATCGGTAAGATGTCGCAGGCTTTTATGGAAAACGAAGAAAGAATACTTGCAGGAACCTTGCAGCACGACCTCTTGAAATGTCTTACGGACAGGGATGCCGTACTTATAGATGCGATAAACAAATTTTCAGTTAAGCAGATATACAACTACAAGTCGGTCGTGGAAATTGAAATCGCAGGCTACAATGTGATCGGCGGGCTTTTGAAGGAGTTCGTAACTGCGGTACTTTATCCCGATCGTACCAAGTCGGCAAAGATCATTCAGTTGGTATCCTCTCAGTTCAGGGTGACACAGGAGCCCGGTACGCTGTATGATGATTTACTTTCTCTGCTCGATTTTATTGCCGGTATGACTGACCTTTATGCAATAGACCTTTTTCGTAAAATAACCGGTATCACTATACCGGAGATCCGATAATTTTTATTTACGCCGGTTAAATTAAACATGGATCCAAGACTTATCCGCATATCCGATTATAGCTATGAGCTGCCCGATGGGCGCATTGCATCGCACCCCCTTCCAGACCGGGATGAATCACGGTTGCTGATAAAAAAGGGAAGTGAACTGTCTGAGGATACTTACCGGAATATTGCAAAGTATTTGCAGCCCGGAACAATGGTCGTGTTTAACCGGACAAAAGTGGTACATGCGCGGCTTTTGTTTCGCAAACCTACGGGTGGCATGATCGAGGTATTCTGCCTCGCGCCAGACGGCGTATATACCGACATTCAGTCTGCCATGCAACAGAAGGGTTCTGTACTTTGGGAGTGTCTTGTGGGTGGTGCGGCCAAATGGAAGTCTGGTCAGAAACCCGAGCTGGTGGCAGGGGATCTAAGGCTCACGGCCAACCTGCTTACTCGAAAGCAAGGTACGTTTGTAATAGGTTTTGAGTGGAATGATCCGGACATGTCTTTTGCAGAGGTGCTTCATCTGGCGGGAAAGATGCCGTTGCCGCCCTATCTGAACAGGGATGCCATGCCTGAGGACGAGCAAAGGTATCAGACGGTTTTCGCCATCGAAGAGGGGAGCGTGGCTGCACCCACTGCCGGATTGCATTTTACCGAGCGCGTGTTGGGCGATTTCTCCAAGGCCAATATTGAAACTGCTTTCGTGACCCTGCATGTGGGTGCGGGAACTTTCAAACCAGTGAAAGCCGATCGTATGCTGGCGCACGACATGCACGAAGAGTATATTGAGGTGGAAGCTGGCCTGATAGAACGCCTGATACAGCAAAATGGGAAACCTATAGTTGCAGTTGGTACCACATCCTTGCGTACCCTGGAAAGTTTATATTGGATCGGGGCGAAGATCCACGCCGGCCGGATCCCTGATTTTGCAGGAGTTGTGGTAGGGCAATGGGATCCTTACGATTCTGAACCGGGCGTCCCGACCATTCAGTCGTTGCAGGCTTTGCACCAATATATGACTGATAGAAAAATGACCCGTCTGGTCACGAAAACAAAAATTCTCATAGCACCGGGATACCGCTTCAGAGTGGCCGATGGACTGGTGACCAATTTTCACCAGCCAGATTCCACTCTGCTACTGCTGGTGGCTGCTTTTGCAGGCCCGGATTGGCGAATAATGTATGAATATGCGCTCCAAAATGGATTCCGTTTTCTGAGCTATGGCGATGGCTCGCTTATTTGGCGATGATATCGCGGCAGGTCCGGACACCAGGGTCTTTTATAATGCTGTCCATGTGTTCCAATGCGTCATTTTCGTGCGGGTATTTTTTGAGTATTTTGTCCAGAACGCAGTCGCAATAGGTATTAACCCGTTCTTCAGAGCCAGCCCAGGTCCTTGCGTCATCCACACAGGCTTTGTGAAAAATCTTTTTGTCGTCTTCGTCCCAGGTATCCTTACAGGAACCCGCAAAAAGACAAGCAGCGATTATAAAAAGAAACGCTAGTTTATTCATACTGAAGCAAAATTATGTCATGGCAGTTTTAAAAAGACATATTCGGCACGAACCGCAAACTCATTCTGTCCGGTTTTTTTTGCGTACCAGGTAAATGCCAAATTCAGGCGATGTGTGGGTGTCGTTTATCAATTCAGGGTGATGGCAATCCTTGAAGTAGCCAACCCGGTGGTCTATTTCATTCAGGTTCAGGGGCACCTTTAGTTTTTTGCCTGTGAATTTACCTTCCAAAACCGTGCAACCATGCAGGTTTTGGACATCCCGTATTTCGAACTCATCACCAATTTGCAATACTCCGGTCAGATCCACCTCCACGGTGGCCTTGCGCTCCCAGTTATACACAATTATGTGGGCGCGCCCCTGTTCGTATTTGTTGGGACGAACAAATATTTCGTTTGTATTGGGTTTTGTCACGCTACGGTTGCCGGCCTTTTCGTATCCCAGCTTCTGCAATTCCTCAAAGCTTGTATTTTTGCCCATCCAGGTCAGATTCCCAGTCTGGAAATAGGAGTTCGAGTCAATATAGTAGTCGCTGAAATCTCTTGTGCCATTGTAGTTAAAGCCAAAATCGCCAAACAATTTGTTGTTTGTGAAACGAATTTGACGCCACCTGGAAACCTTGGTGTTCATCAGGTAGTTGCCTGTGGCCGTGAGGTTGATATTGGGCGAGTCGGGTACGTAGCCAAGTGCCATTTTCGATCCCTCGCCCATATAATTGTCTTTCAGTGTCAGGTTCACAAGAGGGCGGTAGCCGCCAAGCAAAACGGTCGTATTGCCGAAGTGTACATTGCCTTCGAGGTAAAAATTCCTGATTCTCCCCGTTTCCGTGTACACCTTAATGCCCATGCCTCCCATATTGTTGAAACAGATATTGTCTGACAGGGTCTTAACGCCCGTGTCGTTCTGGGTATAAATGCCATGCCCATGGCCGCGGTCGGGCGCGTCCCAGCCGTTATGGTAGATAATGTTGCCGTAGGCCTCGCAGTTCACCGCCCGTGACCAGAGTCCAATGCCATCGCCGGGCACGTCATGTATCACTAGGTTTACCAGTTTAATATTTGACGTGGGCCGCGCCCCTGCTGTTATGCCGTCTTCATTGACAATGTCGTGCGCAGTGGAGCCCTTATTCATGGAAACGCGGTAAGGCATGGCAAGGCTGTCGCCGGTGATCTCGATATCCATCATCATGAGATCGTGGCAAAATTCAGATAATGTGATACTCCTTTGCAGCACTGCGGTCTCGCCGGGTACCGACCGTATCACAACCGGGCGACCCGGCTCTCCGTGTATGTCAATTCGGAATTTGCCGGTGTAGGTACCACCCGGGAGCAGGATGGTGTCGCCGGCACCAAGGCCCGATTTCAGGTAAAACGCACTGTATATGCTCACCGAATCATTGAAACAGGCGCCTTGTAGCACTCGGAATGTTCTGGCCCAAAGCCTTGCTGGCGTACATACGGCTAGTACTATTAAGATAAACAGAAATTTATTTGATGTGGTTCCCATGCCGTTTGTTGGTATTACAAACTTAGGTTTTTGCGATGGGGTGATTCATTAAAAATTCGTAATCAGGGGTATTTTTTAGTCTTTAAGGCCGATTTTGGCCAATATATAAATTTACTATTTAGCTTTGTGGACAAGATATGACGGAACAGCAAAAAACTTTTCTTACCAAGAGCACTATTAAAGCCGGAGACCTTGAGCATAAGCGCAAAGTTGCCTTTAATATTAGGAAGTATAACGATGCGGTGCTTAAAGGAAAGAAGCAGTTTTCTGATCTTGAGAGCGCACGCAAAAAGGCTAAAAATATTAAGTGGAAGGCAATTGAAAGCCTGGACAAACACCTGGAAAAGTTTGAACAGAACTTCACGGCCAACGGTGGCAAACTGATTTGGGCAGAGAATGCAGAAGAAGCATTGCAGGCTGTTTTGCAGATTTGCAGGGATAAAAAAGCCCGGCAGGTGGTGAAGTCGAAATCAATGGTTACGGAGGAAATTCATCTGAACCATTTTTTGGCCGAAAACGGAATTGAGTCCGTGGAGACAGATCTGGGAGAATATATACAGCAACTGGACGGTGAACCTCCTTATCACATTGTTACGCCGGCCATGCACAAAAGCAAGGAAGACGTGGCCCGGGTGTTTCATGAAAAGCTGGGTACGGATCCCAACCTAACGCCGGCAGAGATCACGATGGTCACCCGCAAAAAGCTGAGAGAAAAATACATTACCGCGGAAGTGGGTATTACGGGTGGCAATTTCCTTATAGCCGATACCGGCGCTGTTTGCCTTACGGAGAACGAGGGAAATGGCAGGTTGTCTACCGCGTTCCCCCCCACGCATATTGCCATCGTGGGCATTGAAAAGGTGATTCCCTCGCTGAGTGACCTGCAATTGTACTGGCCACTACTGGCCACGTTCGGTACGGGGCAAACCGTGACCGTGTACAACTCGATTTTTACCGGACCGAGAAAGGCCGGCGAAACCGATGGCCACCAGGAGATGTATGTGATACTGCTGGACAATGGCAGAACCAATCTGCTGAGGCCTGAAGTGCGGGAAAGCATGTATTGTATCAGGTGCGGCTCATGCCTCAACGCCTGTCCCGTGTACAAAAATATAGGTGGGCATGCCTACGGCACTACTTATACAGGTCCCATTGGTTCTGTTATTACGCCCCGTATGGTTGGTATGGCCGAGGAAAAACACCTGAGCTACGCATCCAGCCTTTGCGGCAACTGCACTGATGTTTGTCCGTTGAAAATAAATATTCATGGTATGTTGCTGGAGAATCGTAGCACGGCCGTAAATTCTAAGCTGAATGGATTTATGGAGGATAATTCCTGGCGGTTGTGGAATCTGGCCATGCTTTCCCGTCGTCTCATGAACACCGCCACCTCGTCGGCAAAAGACAAAGTGGTGAATAAGGTTTTCAAAGACTCATGGGGGCACTCCCGCGGGGCTTTGCATTTTGCTCCTAAGTCGTTCAATGCGATGTGGAAGGAAAGGCAGGGAAAGTAGTCCTGACGTTACAATTTTATTTCCCCATTTATAATACATGAGTACAATAGTCCTTTTGGTGCCCCGGATCAGTGAACGTATACTATATACGGCAAACTGGATATTGGGAGAACGCCTGAAAACAGACTATCGTGTTACCGACGCTGCCGACGTTATTGAAACCGGTGAAAAAGTAATTGCTTACGGACGTCCGTATCCGGGGGCGGTTTTGGTTCCGGCTTCGGGATTACTGGACGAAACGGGCATTCATACCCTGCAGCCGGAACTTGGTGGATGGGACACACTTCCGGTTATTTTTTATTTTGGTCCCTCGGTGGGGTCAGTACCCTTCGATCTTTTTTCGGCAATTTTCTACCTGCTGTCACGGTATGAGGAGTATAATGATTTTGTGCCCGACAAATATGGCCGTTTCCAAGCCGGGGCAAGTATACTTGCCGAAATGCAGTGCCTGCAACGCCCGATAGCCGATGAATGGGTAAATCGTTTCCGACTCCTGCTCAATGAGGTGCTGGGTCTTAATATCGTTCTGCCTGATTTCAGGTTTGTACCCACCTACGATATAGATATTGCCTGGTCTTACAAGCACAAGGGTATCAAAAGAAATTTGCTGGGCGGTGCACGTTCGCTGATCAAGTTTCGGCCTGCGGAACTGTTAGAACGTGTCTCTGTGCTTGCCGGTGTCAGGCCCGATCCCTACGATTGTTTTGGATGGCTGGGGCGTTTGCATGGTCAGTTAGGCTTGCGTCCGTTGTTTTTTGTCCTGGCAGCCGGTGAGGTCACAGATCACGATAAAAACATCAGTCCGGGTCACATGGCCATGCAAGGGCTCATTCGGTTTCTGGATGCGCATGGAAGGATTGCGATGCACCCTTCCTATTATTCCACCGATGCGGGTACTTTCGGTATGGAGCGCAATATGCTTGCCCACCTTTGCGGACGTCCTATTGTGCAGTCCCGCCAACATTATATCAGGCTACAGATGCCTCAGTCCCTGCAAGTGCTGGTTCGGCAAGGCTTTTCAGACGATTATAGTATGGGTTATGGTACCCATCTCGGTTTTCGTGCGGGTACGGGAGCGCCTTTTTTCTGGTACGATCTGGAAAAGGAAGCCGTACAGCCAATCAGGGTACACCCGTTTTGTTTTATGGATACCACAGCATTGTACGAGCAGGGGAGTGATGCCCTAAAAGCATTTAGTGATCTCGACCAAATGACTGCCATACTGAAAGAAACGGGTAGTTGCCTGACAACAGTGTTTCACAATTTTTCGCTGGGTACCGACCCTGTCTGGACTGGATGGCGTGGTCTCTACGAGGCGTTTATGTGGGAGCACGCTGATTACGCCCGGACATAAAAAAAGGCTGCCGTTCGGGCAACCTTTTCAAAATAGTTTTACAAGACAATTTTACAATGAGATCGCATAGATCACCTTGCATTTTTCGCTTTCGTCGTTGCGAATCAGTGTCATGTGGTTTGTCTCCACCATAGGAACGATGTATTGTACAGGCGCAGCGGTTTTGTTTTTCTTCAGGGTAAGCAACAAATTGCCAACTTCGTCTGTAGTAATAGAGTACGTGCCCATTTCTTTCGGGTTGTCCCGCATATCATTGTAGTGGCGGGTGTACGTGCCATAGTTGATATTGGTGCCGTTGGTAGCGGTAAGTTTCAGAGAAGAATAGTAATGAATAAACTGGCCGTCAGTACCGTTGTTCAGTTCATCGGGGCATTTCATGGCCACAAAATACCACACTTTGTCCAGCAGGTCTGCCCTGTTGAGGTTACGGTTTTGTGCAAAAACTGCGGAAGGCAATGCCAGCAGGCAAAATAGTACAACTGTTCTGAGCATGTTTTTAAGCATAAATTTATTTCTACGTTGTAAAAGTAATAAAACCTTTGATTAATTGTCCAAGAGGGCAACGCAAAATAGTCAATAAAATTTCGACGACCTACAAATGCTAAAAAAAATTATTTTAGTGGCTACTGGTCAGCTATAGCGCTCTGCACTCTTTTCGCCCTTTCACCTCATCAGAATGCGGGTTTCTTTGCAACTGTGTGTCTGCCAAGAATCCTGTTTAAAAAGGCGTGGACTTTTTCCCTGTTCCAGCCGTTCACCCGGCCTCGCTGAATGATCATGTTGTTTGAAGTCGGGTATTCGAGAAAGTAATAAAAAGCGCTTTGTGGCGGGGTCAATCCCGAAGGGTCTGTCTCACCAAATCTAAGGTCCTGAAATACCAGGGAGTCGTGCCGGTAACCCACTGCATAAAAACCTTGCGAAAACCGCACCAGCCGATAAACGGAAGTCTGGTCTTTCACCTTGTGTAGCAGATATGCACGCCGGGGTATGAAGCGGGATTCCGTCTCGGGTGCGGTTTCTAATATGGAGGAATAGCCGGTATAGAATCCACTATCTGTTTCTGCCACATAATACCACAGCAGCGAATTGAGTAGCGTGGGCGTGAGCAGAATTTGATTGTGCGGTAAATGTTGCGTTGTCAACTCCTGGTTTACTTTTTTTGCTACATGTGCGCGCACACCGGTGGCAAAAAACAAATAGGCAGCGCACCAGCAAATGGAAAATAAGGATGCCTTCATTCTGAACGCGCTTTTGCGTTTGTAAAGGGAAAGGGATAGCGCACTGACCAGCGGTACGATCGTAAAAATAGGGTCGGCCACATACAATGTATTCAGCGATACGCGCAGATGGCTGAACGGCTCAAAAATACCTGTGCCATATACATTGAAGCAATCCAAACCAATGTGAGTCAATATTTCAACCAGACACAGCAACGACCAGCTTGCCCAACCCAGCGGAGGTTTTGTTTTTTGAGTGGAGTCATACACGCGTTTGAACGCCAAACCCAATAGTGGTGCAGCAATTGCTGCGAACAACAGTGAATGTGTAAAGCCTCTGTGGGCCAGCAGGTCTGAGGAAACCGGCAGGAACCAGGAAGTTACGAAATCGGCATCTGGCAGGCTTTGTGCCAGCGCACCTGCTACCAATACGAATCGACCTGCTTTTTTCCCCGCAATGGCTTCGCCGATACAAGCACCCAGTACAATATGAGTCAGCGAATCCAAAGGATAAAATGGATTTATTTCAGAAAATGTGCCGGCAGCCGGGTGCAGCTGCCGATGTGTAAAAATGGATCAGCGTCCCAATACCAGACTTAGTTTGCTGAAGTCGGCGCCAGCATTCATTACTTTCCTGAAATTAGTATACTCGCTCAGGTGGTAATGTACCCTGGCATATTCTTCGCTTACCGTAATTGTAAGTTTGTTGCCATGCTGCCTGCAATTGGCAATAAATCCGCATGTAGGTACTTTTCTATTGGCTCCGTCAAAATATTCCAGTTGTGTCTTGAGCGATTTAAGATTCAGCACCCTGTAACCTGCAGGTAAAGTCACGTTGATCACCAGTTTTTTAGAATACGGATGGTTTATGTCTACAGGCAGTTTACGTTCTTTGGGATCGTACAACTCCGAATGCGGGCCCATGAGTTCGCCTATTTTAACAAGATAACGGCCACCGGCTTTTTCCACCATACCCGACGCCTGTACATGGGCATTCACGATCAGGGGCTTGCGGTTTACAAAACTGTCCGGGCTTTCATTGGCTATCGAGAAATCCAAAAGATCTGTCGGCTTTATCACACCTGCCACATAATTTTCTACCGTGCTCCGCTGTAAATCCTGGTTCCTGTGAAGGTTGAATTTCGCACGCATTGATACAGCGTCCAGTCCACCCAATGCGTATTTAAGATCCAGCTTCGGATTCATGGCGCCATTGAAGGTCACGTTTGCAGTCAGATTTTCATAGTTATCGAAGGGTGAATTTTCAGGTATTGCCCTTACATCTGCTACACGTGGTCTGGACTCAGAAGGGGTAGACATTTTGCAGAATACGCCAGCATTGCCTTGTGCCGAACCCGGAACCAGCGGATAACGCATAAAAATGTCTGTTGGGTCCAGAAAGTTCTTTTGGTTCGGGAAATAGAGCAGGTAGTCGCTCAAAACACGCCAGTTTTCGAAACTACTGTTGAACAAATGCCAGCGTCGGTCTGTAGTCACGCCAAATTCGCATTTTACGTCGGTCTGGGCAAAGCATGCCGCAAACAATTTCAGATATCCGAAGGTACTGGCCGATTTTCTGGAAACGATCGTATCCAGTCGTCCGGAATGATCTTCCAAAACAGGATACAGGGTTATGTTGTTCTTAATACCACGCTCTATCTTAATGATCTTTTCCAGTTCGGTTTCGCTGCCGTTTACACCTATAGAAGTTAGGAATCTGTTTACGGCTTTACGTTCTGTGTCTCCGCGGTAAAAGTCCTGTCCGTTGGGGGTAAGGAAATACTGCATGGGCGTCCTGCCGTCGGGTATATTAAATACTTCGTTGTAAAACTGTTTGGCGTATTCGTCCCAGGTGAAAAGGCGTTTTTCATTGCCATAGTCGTTGGCCCAGTAGCTGATCCTCCATTCCGTGCGCATCTCATGCGGATACAAATAACTGAAAGTCTCGGGTTTAATACCAGGCACATCTGTCATGTGTACTTTCATGTGTCTGCGGCCAAGTATAAGCGTGTCTTTCATGGACTCAAAGCCATTGTAACCTTTTTGTTCCACTATAAAGTTTTTAGGATAGGCCATTTCAAACTGCAGGTCCAGCATAGGAATGCTGTATTGGAAATAGGCACTACCGAAACAATTAAATGGTGTAAGTGTTTTCAAGTATACTTCGACTTCAGCGTTTTTTTCAACACCTTCCATGGCAAATTTTATACAAGGCGCGCCGTACTCATCCTGCGACTGTTTGAACATGTGCATGGGGATCTCATGTACTTTTCCATCTATTGAGATCGTACGCGCTTTTATCTCGTCAATTCTGGCAGCCGTATAAAAAGGGATGCTCATGGTATTATACATGGCAATGCCGCGCTCGTCCAGAATTTTTATCAGGCGGTGAAAAGTGTGGTACACCGAAGTGCTTTTCCCCTCGTATTTATATTCTACCTTCTCGTGCTGGTTCAGCACGATCGCCGGTTCTTTGGCGTATTCTTTCGGGTATCCGTGCACAACGGGTTTTGCCACCCAGTCAGAATCGGGTGTTTTGGGTGTTCTGTATTGTGCGTTTGCGGATAATGTGATTGCAAGAAATGCAAAAATCAATGGCGCTGAGCTCTTCATAATCTCTTTTTGGATAATTAGTGTGCAGAAAGGACAACAGATTCTTTATACTGTTTTTGGAGACCCTCAATCAATTTGTTGTATGCTGCGAAATCTTTCCTGCTAATGCAGCGGGTTTTTAGTTCAAACTGTTTTTCCAGTATCACTTTTCTGCCGCTCGTTCTGTAACGTATGCTGTAGCTCAGAATATTCTTCAAATCTCCGTGGACGGGCGCAGGCAAATGAGCCACGCCGCTTCCTTTTGGCAGCTCCAGTTCCACTTTTTCACGTATAATGTGTTTGTTCTGGAAAAAATAAGGTACCGTACGGTTCTTAGTGTCTATCCAGTCGTTTTCAAAGTCGCGTTTCAGGTTCATGTTCACCATATACTGGCCGCCAACTTTCTGTATGTAATCATGTATGTTGTATTCGGCCATCAGCGATGCGTCCCTGTTCCCGCTGGGCTCCACGTTAATATCATACTTTCCGATCAGGTATTTGTCAGATCCACGAGCGGTTAGCAGCCTCATCACCCGGTCACGTTGTTCATTCTTGTACAATTGTTTGATCGCGCCAATTGTATAAGCCATGCTTCCAGCGTAACGCGCATAGACGGTTCCGCTCACGGTTTTGCCGGAGATAATATGCATAACGGTGCTGTCATTGGTTGTATTAATAGCTGGTTCAGCCATTGGCACCTTCATGACTTTAAAATTGTCCTCGTCAATCGCTATCAGCACGTCCTTACCCTGATCGCCGTCCGGAACCCTGCCAAATGGAATTGTAGGATGGGTGCCATCCAGAAAGATCCAGTCATTGTCCACATTCATCGCGCATATCATGTGGTCGAAAATAGGCACCGGAGTTTCCTCCACTGCATAAGGCAGGTGAACTGTGCCGATCCATGTGAAGTACGCTTTTACGCCCGCCTTGCGCAGCATGGCCACCAGTATGCTTGCCATATCTTTGCAGTCGCCGAATTTACGGTCGTTTATGGTTCCGGCCTGCCGGGGATAAAAACCACCCAGGCTGTCTTCAAAAGCAACATAGTGCAGGTTGTGCTGAACCCAATCGTAAATGTGGGCCGCTTTCTGGCGGGGTGTCACATCATTTTTGGTAATGTCTTCCACTGTTTTGTCCAGATCCCGGTCGTGCGCAATGTTGATGTTGCGTACATATTTGTACATATACTTGTACAAGCCCGACGGGCCGTCCATCAGATGTTTTACCCTGTGATCGCCCGGCAGGGTATACGATTTGATGTAGGGTACCAGATGCGGCAGGTAATAATTGGATGATGGGACACCGTCCATACTGCGAACAGTCGCCACATCATTATAGGTAAAACGGTAGGTGACGGTATTGTTTTTCTGTTCGGTAGTCATTTTGATCTTATCCGTGTGTTCTCCTACCAGCTTATAACCGATATTCATGAACTCTGGCACCGTTATTTCTATGGTACAGTGAGCAATGGGTAGATTTG
>CAIYJV010000395.1 GCA_903926605.1 uncultured Bacteroidota bacterium | reverse complement strand
TCGTAAGCAAGCTTTCCTACGGCCCCAGAATACCCATGACCCCCCTCGCAGTGCCACTAGTGCACAATACCATGCCATTAACGGGTGGCCGTTCTTATACCGAACTGCTGAAGTGGGGGTATCACCGCCTACCCGGCTTCGGCAAGATCAGCCGCTACGATGTAGTGGTTTTTAACTTCCCCGCCGGCGATACCGTGGCACTGGAGGTACAGCAAGAGGAAGACTACTATGCATTATTGCGCAAAAACGGCTACAACCGCGACCTGGTAAAAGCCAACTACACCGTGCTCTCACGGCCTGTAGACAAAGAGGAGAACTTCATTAAACGCAACACAGGACTGCCCGGCGACATCGTAGAGATTAAGGATGCTATAGTCTATGTGAATGGACAAAAAGCGCCCATGTTCCCCCACTCAAAACTCAACTATATCGTTAAAACCAACGGTAGCCTTTTTGCTGACGAGTTTCTGGAAGATAATCATATAGAACAATACCCCACCGACGACCGTTCTACAGTAGTACTGAACATAGAAAACGGCACAGTAGACCTGGTGCGCAAGCAACCAAACGTGGTATCTATGATGCCCTATGTATACCCGAAAGAAATGGTAGACTGGGCCTACCCACAGGACACGGCCCACTACAAATGGAACCGCGACAATTATGGTCCGGTAACCATACCCAAAGAAGGTGCGACCGTGGCGCTTACGCCCGAAAACATATCGCTCTACCGCCGCGTAATAGCCAACTACGAGGGCAACAAATTGGAAGAAAAAGGTGGAAAGATCTTTATCAACGATAAAGAAACTACATCGTACACCTTTAAAATGGACTATTTCTGGATGATGGGCGACAACCGCGACAATTCTGCTGACTCCCGCTACTGGGGTTTTGTCCCTATGGACCATGTGGTGGGAAAGGCCTGGTTCGTATGGTTCAGCTACGGCAAGGATGGAATGTTTAAGGATATGCGCTGGAGGCGTATGTTCCGCAGCATACATACGCTGGAACAATAGTGAAACAGTATTTAGCTTTCAAAACATCTCAATTATGCCCAAGGAACACCATTATAATGTTGGCATTACCTGGACCGGTAACAAAGGTCAGGGTACCACTTCTGCAACGGCTTACGAACGCAGCCACACCATCTCGGCTCATGGTAAGCCCGACATAGAGGGATCGTCGGACGTGGCGTTCCGCGGAGACATCTCCAAATACAATCCTGAAGACTTTTTGGTAAGCGCACTGGCACAATGCCACATGCTGTGGTATCTGCATCTTTGCGCAGATGCAGGCATCGTGGTAACCGCATATCACGACCAGGCGGTTGGGACAATGATCGAGTCGCCCACAGGTGGTGGTCATTTTACATCTGTGGTATTGCACCCTCATGTTACGCTGTCCGATATTTCCCGTGCGGAACAAGCAGACACGCTACATGCCAAAGCCCACGAAAAATGCTTTATTGCCAACTCAGTCAATTTCCCGGTGACCCATAAAGGTGTTTACGTAGCGGGTTAGTTTACTAAAGAGTTAATGTGCTGATGTGCTGATTTTTTTCATTCCCTTATTCTGCATGCATGCAGGTTGAATCCCGGAGTGTTTTCTTTGGATAGATTACCGGCAAAAGCGGTGTCCTTAAGGTGCCTTTTTGAAAAAAATCAACCCCAAAACACATTGTTCCGGACTTGACGCTTTTTTCAGTCCGCAAAATTCTTTTACCTTTGCACATGGCAATAAAATCCAAGTTCTACGGAGAGGGGCTCACGTTCGATGATGTCCTCCTTTTACCCGCATATTCAGAAGTACTTCCACGCGAAGTAAATATCAGTTCCCGCCTCACAAAGGATATCACCATCAATATCCCAATGGTATCGGCTGCAATGGATACCGTCACCGAAGCCCCGCTGGCCATAGCGCTGGCAAGAGAAGGCGGCATTGGCATTGTACACAAGAACATGAGTATAGAACGCCAGGCCGAGCAAGTGAGGAAGGTGAAACGGTCTGAAAACGGTCTTATCCCCGACCCTATTACCCTGCAGCCGAACGCTACCGTGGGCGATGCGCTGAAAATAATGAGAGACAACCGGATCGGTGGCATTCCAATAGTAGACGCCAACTACATGTTGGTAGGTATGCTTACCAACCGTGACCTGCGTTTCGAACGCAATATGCGGAAAAAAGTGAGCGAGGTAATGACCAAGGATCGCCTTGTGACGGCACCTGCCGGTACCGACCTTCACAAAGCAGAACGCATACTGGAGCAATACAAGATCGAAAAACTGCCGATAGTAGACAAAAAAGGTAAGCTTATCGGACTTATCACCTTCCGTGATACCATACAGTTAAAAAGTTATCCCAGCGGTTGCAAAGACAGCATGGGTCGTCTGGTAGCCGGTGCGGCTATTGGCATCACAGCCGACATACTGGAACGCGTGGAGGCCCTGAAAAATGCTGGTGTGGACGTGATTACGCTGGATAGCGCCCATGGCCATTCCAAAGGTGTTATAATGGCTATTAAAGCCGTGAAAGCGGCATTTAAAAATATTCCAATCATAGCGGGCAATGTAGCCACCGCAGCAGGTGCGAAAGCCCTAGCCGACGCAGGCGCAGATGCCGTGAAAGTGGGTGTGGGTCCGGGTTCTATCTGTACCACCCGGGTAGTAACAGGAGCAGGCGCACCCCAGCTTACTGCCATTATCGAAGCAGCAACCGCACTTAAGAAAACAGGAATTCCCGTCATAGCCGATGGCGGCATCCGTTATACGGGTGATATGGTCAAGGCGCTGGCAGCAGGTGCGTCCACGATCATGGCAGGTTCCATTTTCGCCGGTACCGAAGAAAGCCCCGGCGAAACCATTATTTATGAAGGCCGAAAATTTAAGTCATACCGTGGCATGGGCTCAGTAGAGGCAATGCAGGAAGGATCTAAGGACCGCTATTTCCAGGATATGGAAGCCGACCTGAAGAAACTGGTTCCCGAAGGCATCGTAGGCCGGGTCCCGTACAAAGGCAACCTTAGCGAAGTGGTGCAACAGTTTGTAGGCGGTCTTAGAGCCGGCATGGGCTATTGCGGTGCAAAGGATGTCCCCACCCTGCAAAATGAGGCACAGTTTATCCGTATCACCTCCGCAAGCATGGCCGAAAGCCATCCACACGATGTGGTGATCACGAAGGAAGCACCGAATTATAGCAGGTAGGGAAAGGAAGGAATTTCTACGTGTTCGCCGTAGCGTTATCGATTGGGAGCATAGTGGTAATATCTATTTAAATTTCAAACATAGTGCCTGAGATTTGTACCGGGGAGTTCCATGTTGAGAAACGCCCCTGTGGCTTATCTTGCCCCCCAAACCATACTAAGCTCATAATCCCGATTCAGAACCGCTGCCTGCCAATCCATTGATCCACATCAACTTTATTGCCTGAAATTGGCTGTTGTCGGGATTTGGGGTAATTTACGCACCTATATGAGTGTGAAGGTAAAAATTGTGAACGACCCTGTTTATGGTTTCATTCGGTTTCCGGAGCCTGAGATCATGCGGATCATAGACCATACCTGGTTCCAACGGCTGCGCAACATCAAGCAAATGGGCCTGGCGCATCTGGTGTATCCCGGTGCCGTTCATACCCGATTTGCACATAGTCTTGGTGCATGCCATCTGGCCGGGAAAGCACTGGAAGAACTGAGCACAAAGGGTATCAGGGTAGAAAAAGAAGAGTTTCTGGCAGCCAGGCTTGCAGCCCTGCTGCACGATATTGGTCATGGGCCATTCTCGCACTCCCTTGAGAATGTGCTGGTTGCCATGCCACACGAGGCCATCTCCAGAATGATAATGGAACGCATGAACCGGGAAATGGGCGGAATGCTGGACACCGCACTCAGCGTATACAGCCATTCATACCCCCGCAGGTACCTGCACCAACTGGTATCCAGCCAACTGGACATAGACAGAATGGACTATCTGAACCGGGATAGCTTTTACACCGGCGTATCTGAAGGCGTGATAGGTTATGACCGTATACTGCAAATGCTGACGGTAACAGACAACGAACTGGTTGTAGAGGAAAAGGGAGTACACTCTGTAGAAAAATTTATTATTGCCCGCAGGCTCATGTATTGGCAGGTGTACCTGCACAAAACAGTGCTGGGGGCAGAAATGCTGCTGATCAAAATTTTTACGCGCGCGAAGGAACTTGCAGCCCAAAACGTCGAACTGTTTGCGTCTCCACTGCTTAGGCACTTTTTGTATGCCAATCTTACCCAGATCGACTTTGAAAACAACCCTGAACACTTGATAAAATTCTGCCAACTGGATGATCATGACATTATGACTTCCATTAAAGCATGGCAATCGCATAGCGATTTTATATTATCAGAGTTGTGTAAAATGTTAATCTTAAGAAAACTTTATAAGGTTTTACTCAGTTCCGAGCCTTTGGCAAGGATTTTGCGGGATAAAAAGATTGCATTGGGGGATAGACTAAAATTAGCAGAAAATGAGTTAGATTATTTTGTTTTCGGAGGCATTACTTCCAACAGCACCTATGATATTAACAACGAACTGATAAAAATAGAGACCAAAACCGGAGAAATAAAAAACATTACAGAAATAGACGATTCATTAGTAAACCAAACACTTGCCCGAGCAGTTCATAAAAACTATATTTGCTTTGTGCAGGATTAATTTTTTATTATTTTTAGCGTCAATCGTTGAAAATAAACGATAAATCAGACAAAAAAAATCTTTAATATACAGTTAAAGAGAGACATGGCAAGTGCATTTTTCTCGATAATTTGTGTGAACAATTGAAATAAAAATGCCCATGCAGTTTACAGCACAGCAAATTGCTGCCATGATTCAGGGGAAGTTGGAAGGGGATCCGCAAGTGAGCGTTTCTACCGTTGCCCGTATCGAAGATGCGGGAGAAAACGCCCTCAGTTTCGTAGCCAACCCTAAGTACGAAGAATTTTTATACTCTTCAAAGGCCGCAATTATTATCATCAACGACTCCCTCGAACTCGAAAAACCTGTAAGCAATACCCTTATTCGGGTAAAAGATGCATACAGCAGTTTTGCCCTCCTGCTGGAGCAGTATCACCAGATCGTCTCCGGCCAGCAAAAAACCGGGATCGAAGACCAAAGCTATATTGCACCGACTGCAAAAATTGGCGAAAAGGTGTACATAGCAGCTTTCGCCTACATAGCCGAAAATGCTATTATTGGCGCTGGCAGCCGAATATATCCCGGTTGCTACGTGGGTCCTAACGCAGTGATCGGTGAAAACACCACCCTTTTTGCGGGTGTAAAGATTTATGATAGTTGCGTGGTAGGTAATCGAGTGGTAATTCATGCCGGCACCGTAATTGGTGGCGACGGCTTTGGATTTGCACCCCAATCAGACCTGACTTATAAAAAAATACCACAGATTGGCAACGTGGTGGTAGAAGACAACGTGGAAATTGGTGCCAACACTACCATAGACCGCGCCACAATGGGCTCGACGGTGATACACCGCGGCGTGAAACTGGACAATCTTGTCATGATTGCCCATAATGTGGAAATAGGCGAAAACACGGTCATAGCCGCACAATCGGGCATTTCGGGCAGTACTAAAATTGGTAAAAACTGCGTCATGGGTGGCCAGATCGGCGTCGTGGGTCATATACAAATAGCAGACGGCACCAAAATAAACGCGCAAAGCGGTGTTTCTAAGGCTGTTAGCGTGCCCAACAGCATACTGAACGGCAGTCCGGCATTTGATTATAAAAGTTCGTTGAAAAGTCAGGCAATTTTTAGAAATTTGCCGGAAATGCAACAACGCATTTATAAACTGGAAGAAATGGTGCAGGAACTTACTGCACTATTGACGCCACAACATATTGAATACAAAAAGTGACGGAAGATATTTTACTCAAATTAGAAACCAGAAAAAAGATGGACACATTAAATGCTCCGTCTGCGGGACAGTTTCAGCAAACACTGCGCGGGCCTGTAACCCTGCATGGCGTGGGTCTGCACACCGGCAAACAGGTAACCATGACCATGAAACCCGCCAATCCCGGATTCGGGATCAGGTTTCAGCGTGTGGATCTACCCGACAAGCCGGTAGTGAAAGCTGATGCAGACTTTGTCGTAGACACCTCAAGAGGAACCACACTAGAATATAACGGCGCACGGATAAGCACGGTAGAACACACAATGGCCGCATTAGTGGGGCTGGGCGTAGACAATCTGCTGATAGAACTGGACGGCCCGGAAGTGCCCATACTGGACGGTAGTTCGGCCATGTTTATGGAGGCCATAGACAGTGTAGGCGTACAGGAGCAGGAAGCCAAGCGCATCGTGTACTCTATAGACACCAACATACACTATTACGACCCAGTTAAGAACGTGGATATGCTGGCCGTACCCAGCAACGAGTATCAGGTAACTGCGCTCATAGACTTCAATTCACCCGTGCTGGGCACCCAGCATGCCACACTGAAGCATCTTTCGTCGTTCAGGACCGAAATTGGCCCCTGCCGCACATTCTGCTTCCTGCACGAACTGGAATATCTGCTCGACACCAACCTGATTAAGGGAGGTGACCTGAGCAACGCCATCGTCGTAGTAGATAAGGTTGTGAGCCAGGAAGAGCTGAACCGCCTTGCCAAGATATTCAACAAGCAAAAGATCGAGGTAAAACAAGAGGGCATTCTCAACAATGTACAGTTACACTTTACCAACGAACCGGCACGCCACAAGCTGCTCGACGTGGTGGGCGATCTTGCACTTGTAGGCAGCTACATCAACGCCCACATCATAGCCAGCCGCCCAGGCCATGCTAGCAATGTGGAGTTTGCCAAAAAGATAAAACAGTACATTAAGAAGAACAAACATCTGTCAGACATACCGCATTACGACCCCTCACAACAGGCCGTGTTCGATATCAACCACATCACGCGCGCGCTGCCGCACAAGTTCCCCTTCCTGTTTGTAGATAAGGTGATAGAACTGAGCGACAACCACGTAGTGGGTATCAAGAATGTAACCTTCAACGAACATTTCTTCCAGGGCCATTTCCCCGGCAACCCGGTTATGCCCGGCGTGCTGCAGATAGAGGCGCTGGCCCAGACTGGTGGCATTTTGGCCATGAACAATATCCCGGACCCGGAAAACTACGATACTTACTTCCTGAAAATGGACAAAGTAAAGTTTAAGCACGTGGTTCGCCCAGGCGATACACTGATACTAAAAATGGAACTGCTGAACCCCATCAGGCGCGGCATCTGTGAAATGAGAGGAACAATTTACGTGGGAAACAAATTGGTGACCGAAGCAGAATTGGTTGCTCAAATAGCCAGAAAAGATAAAAGATGATTCATCCGCTTACTTACGTCCACCCGGACGCCAAAATAGCCAACAATGTTAAGATAGACCCTTTCACTACCATTCACCGGAATGTAGAGATCGGAGAAGGCACCTGGATCGGGTCTAACGTTACTATAATGGAGGGTGCCCGCATAGGCAAGAACTGCAGAATTTTCCCCAGTTCGGTAATTTCAGCCATCCCACAGGATCTGAAGTACAAGGGAGAGGAAACAGTGACCATTATTGGCGACAATACCACCATCCGCGAATGCGTGACCATAAACCGTGGGACTGCCGACCGCAATGCCACCAAGATCGGCAGCAATTGCCTCATCATGGCCTATACCCACATTGCACACGACTGCGAGGTGGGCAATTACTGCATTTTTTCCAACAATACCACATTGGCCGGCCACATCATCGTGGGCGACTGCGTGGTGCTGGCGGGCCTCACCGCAGTTCAGCAATTTGTGCGCATAGGCAGTTATGCGTTCGTTACCGGCGGCTCTCTGGTGCGCAAGGACATTCCTCCCTATGTAAAGGCTGCCCGCGAACCATTGTCTTATGTCGGCGTAAATTCGGTAGGGCTGAAACGCAGGGGATACAGCATCGAAAAGATCAATCATATACTTGATATCTACCGTATCCTGTTCGTCAGGGGCTACAATGTGTCTAAGGCGCTCAGTATCATAGAAACAGAGATTCCGGTGTCCGACGAGCGTGATGAGATCATCAGCTTTGTGCGCGAGACCGGCCGGGGCATCATGAAGGGTTACACCCGCCGACAGAGCGAGGATATGCCCTGATTTGCAATTTGCTGCTTTATTATGAAAATTCAGCTTGAACAAGCCGGGAAAAGGTTTCAGAAATACTGGATCTTTCGCGGGATGGATTATTGTTTTGAAAGCGGCACTTCCTACGCGGTACTCGGTGCTAACGGATCCGGCAAGTCTACCCTATTAAGGAGCATTGCAGGCATACAGGCTTTGTCCTCCGGGAAGGTCATTTATACAGACAACACCGGCAATACGCTTACCCAAGCTACATTTTACCCACACCTTAGTTTTTGCGCGCCCGGAATGGACATAGTGGAAGAACTGACGCTGACTGAGTTTCTGGAATTTCATTTTTCATTCAAGAAAATGATCAAGGGTCTTGACGTACCCGGCATTATTGAGCTCACAGGATTACGGCACGCACGAAACAAACAAATAGGCGATTTCTCTTCCGGCATGAAGCAGCGTGTAAAGTTGGCGCAGGCCATTTGCGCCGACACCGAAGTTCTGTTGCTGGACGAGCCCTGCACCAATCTGGACAGTGCAGGTGTAGCCCAATATCTTGAGTGGATGCGCCAATTCGGTGGCGGGCGATTGGTAATTGTAGCCTCTAACGACCCCGCTGAATACGGGTTTTGCACCGAAACACTAGATGTGGCGCAATATGCGTGAATACCTTGCAGAAAATCGTACTAACGCCACACTTTTTTAGGATGCAGGGTCAACTGAGCATCAATGTATTTTTTGAGCTGTTCAAACGTCATATCCTGAATTTCCAAACTGATCCGATCACGTATTTCACGCAACTGTTCTACCTGCGAAACTATTTTTATTTTTTTATCAATTTTCATATTTCAAGGATTTCTCGTGGGGTTCGAATTTCCAGTATTTTATGCCCTCTTTAATAGTTAATGCCGTTGTAACCTCTTATTCTGCCTAAATTAACAATATGTTTGAAGTTCCAGCTTGCTAAAATGTCCGCATTGTTCAATGTAGCAATTGCTATGTGCAAACAATCTGCGCGACTTGTTTTCCCAACCACATTTTCGCTGATGTATTGTTCGGCAAGTTGCGTACCCCATCTGTTATGGATAGAAACTCAATATACTTTTCCGGAATACTTTCTGCCAACGTTCTTATGTGATTTGGTGCTCTGCCGATCTCAATTTCCGTCATTTGAGAATACAACATTTTTACTTTTCCGTTTCTAATCTGATCAAACAAAAGTTTAGTCCAAAACTCAAATTCCGGTTCGAAATAGCCACCAAAAACAGAAGTATCCAGATAAATTCTTTCCACTTATCAAAGTTAATACGATTTCTTTTGCTTGTAAAATATCTTTTCTGCTCACATTTACTCAGTTCTTTTGTAGATATCTCCTACCGAGAATTATTCGCACCCTGCTGGATTAATCTCTCATTGGTTATCTCACGAAAAACAAGTGTTACCTGAAGAGTAGCATCATTTGCAATTTGTTCGTAGATAAGCATCGAGTCGTTGTATCTATTTGCATGTAAAAGCTACAAATAACAGTGGTATTTCTCTTCCGGCATGAAGCAGCGCGTAAAGTTGGTACAAGCCATTTGCGCAGCCCCCCCGTGTTGCTGCTGGACGAACCTTGTACCAATCTGGACCACGAAGGCGTGACCCAATACACCCAGTGGTTAGAAAAATTCGCACATGGCAGGCTGGTCATCGTGGCCAGTAACGACCCGCGTGAATATGGATTTTGCGGAGAAACCCTTGTTATGGACCAGTATAAATAGGCGTTTCTGCCGGGGGCTTTATTTTGTGGAATGATCGCGCCGAGTACCAATTCTTCACTCCAATTTCGCAAGTCACTTTTTTGAAATGGACACTACCTGATTTGTTGCCATGCTGCTGTCACGAAAAATTTCGTTCAAGCCATCCCGGTCGCAGACCCGTGTACTTTTCCGGGTTTGTCAGCGCTTCGGTGATATGAAATGAGGTCCAAGGTCGCCCCGGGAGCATTGGTGTATTTTGTTAGCCTGTTACAAGCGGAATCTGGTGTTCCAGTCGCCGACAATGTTCATCTGCAGATTTCAAAATGTCGCTAGCTTTAATCGGCATTTCAAAATAGCCCGACACATATTTTTCTGTGCTCAATCGCTCTTTGATTTTGGTAATAAGCAGCGCTGTCACGACATAGATACTCATTCTTGTGCGGATCTCCGGCTTCATGTTATGCAGTTGTTCCAAAAATTGCCATCCGTCCATTATCGGCATATTCAAATCCAAAAAAACGATGGCAGACCAAGTTTCGCTTTCAAATTTTTCTGTCTTTTCCGAAATACAGCCTAGCGCCTGTGCTCCATTCATACAAATACTCACTTCCACTCCAGGCAAGTATTTGTTCATCATTAACTTCATCATCAGATTACTGATCTCGCAATCATTGACAAGAATTATTTCGAGCATTTATGTACTTCAGTAGGGGTTTATTTACTTAACTACCGATTAACAAAGCTAACGACGATTTCAATACGAACAATCCCTATTTATAGTAATTTTTTGGGCATTACTACGAATAGATCTTAGATTGAGCAGGCAGCAGGCAAGCGGATCACAAAGTCGGTCCCCTTATTCACTTCGCTGTGGATATCGATTTCACCTTTAAGCATCTCTACCTGGGCTTTTACCATAAACAAACCCATTCCTTTGCCGTTAACGGTAGAATGAAATTGCTTGTAGAGTCCAAATACTTTGTCCTTGTGCAGATCCATATCTATTCCCATGCCGTTGTCGCTGAAAAACAGTGTTACGGCTTCGTCACTTTTCATGGCATTGATAGAGATATGGCATACCCCTTCATCTTTTCTATATTTCAGGCTGTTTGAAATGAGGTTGTAAAAAATACTGTGGATGTACACTTTAGACGAATACAACTCCGGGGACTGTGTAAAATTGTAGACGATCCTTACATCTTTACCGTGGATCATCTCTGCAAGATCATATTTTATATCCTTCACTACTTCTTCCAGTACAATTGGCTCATAAATGATGTGATTGGTGGTTCCCTTAAGTATCTC
>CAIYJV010000394.1 GCA_903926605.1 uncultured Bacteroidota bacterium | reverse complement strand
TCTGGTCCAGATAGGTGTTTCCTGAGTCATGGAAGTACTTTATCAGCGATACAAACCCAAATTCATCAGGGTCCATAGGATCTGTGATCAGGCTGTCGCGGGAGTCGAAGAAACTGAAATAATACAAAGTATCTCCAGCCTTGACCGTGTCGAAAACACCAACACCTTGTCGTTGCAAAAAAACGGGTAGGGGATACCATACCGTATCATTTCCCAGTGAGCCGGCATGTGCAGGGGATAAAAAACTGCCAAAGAGAACCACCGGGATCAAAATCACCCGGTAAGTGCATTTCAGAATACATTCAACTACCACTGACACTCTATACCAATTCCAGAATTAAATCGCCAGTGTTCACCAATGTGCCGGCACCAAGTTCTATATGTGAAATTTCTCCGTCATGAGATGCTGTGATGATAGTCTCCATTTTCATGGCTTCCAGCACAAACAATTGTTGATTCTTTTTCACTTTATCTCCTTTTTTTACCAGTACCTTGGATAGCATTCCCTGTAGGGGAGCACCAATATGGCGTTCGTTAGCTTTGTCAACTTTTTTGTTTTCTTTTCTTTCCACCTTTACAGAACGATCCCGGACTTCCACATTTCGGGTTTGTCCATTGAGTTTGAAAAACACGGTGCGATTGCCCTTGTCATCTACGCCGCCTATGCTTAATAGTCTGATAAGCAATGTCTTACCTTTTGCTATTTCAATTGTTGTATCCTGTCCTTCTTTTAGCCCGTAAAAGAAAAGCGGTGTCGGAACTACAGATATATCACCAAATTCGCGATAGAACTTGATATAGTCCTCAAATACCTTCGGGTAAAACTTGTAAGACAGGAAGTCACATAGATTGAGGTCTTCTCCGAAACGGGTTTTGAACTCCCTCATTTCATTTTCAAAGTCGACGGGTGGTATGTGCTTGTTGGGACGGTCGGTATATGGAACCTTGTCTTTAAGAATGATTTTTTGTAATGTCTCAGGAAATCCGCCTTCGGGCTGACCAAGATCGCCCAGGAACATTTGCTGCACCGATTCGGGGAAAGAAATACCCGATCCTTTTTCGTACACATCCTGCTCCGACAAATTGTTGGCCACCATGAACTGGGCCATGTCGCCCACCACTTTGGAACTTGGCGTTACTTTTACGATGTCGCCAAACATCCGGTTTACAGTAGCATACATTTCCTTGATTTCTTCAAACTTGTCGCCCAGGCCCAGTGCAATTGCCTGTGGTTTCAGGTTGCTATACTGGCCACCCGGTATT
The DNA here is from genome assembly GCA_903926605.1 of uncultured Bacteroidota bacterium. GTDB lineage: Bacteria > Bacteroidota > Bacteroidia > Chitinophagales > Chitinophagaceae > CAIYTT01. The sequence continues at coordinate 4,500 of CAIYJV010000394.1, read as the reverse complement.
TCGTGCTGGAATACCTCAGACGCGCTGGATTTAAGGCCAGACTCAAAGGGGTAATAGTACTCGCGAACGGTTTCCCAGTAGTTAGAGAATTTGTTGAGAGTTGGAATGTCGAAATAGTTTTCGCGCTCATGGAAACGCATCATTTCGATTATAGCGTTGAAGTTGGGTTGTGACGTGAGGCCCGATAACGAGCCAATGGCACAATCCACCACATCTACTCCTGCATCAATAGCTTTCAAATAGGTGGCAGGCTGGAGGGACGACGTATCGTGAGTGTGCAGATGTACCGGAATTTTTACAGTATCCTTCAGCGCCTCTACCAGTATTTTGGCGGCATAGGGCTTCAACAGTCCGGACATATCCTTGATGCCCAGTATGTGAGAGCCTGCGTTCTCAAGGTCTTTTGCCAGCCGCAGATAATATTCAAGTGAGTACTTGGATCGTTTGGGGTCCAGGATATCGCCAGTGTAGCAAAGCGAGCCTTCGGCAAGACCTCCGGTGCGGTTGCGTACCATTTCTATACAGGGTGCCATATTGGGCATCCAGTTCAGTGAGTCGAAGATCCGGAAGATATCTACGCCCTTTTCCCATGACTGCTCCACGAATTTCTCCACGAGGTTGTCGGGGTAGGCTGCATAGCCCACGCCATTTGCACCACGTATCAGCATTTGGAGCAGTATGTTGGGTACAGCTGCCCTTATTTTTTCCAGCCTGTCCCATGGGTCTTCACGCAGGAAACGCATGCAAACGTCAAAGGTCGCACCGCCCCAAACTTCCATACTGAAGGTCTGGGGGAAGCTGACGGCGAAATTTCGCGCCACACGCAGCATGTCCTTCGTGCGCATACGGGTGGCCAGAAGTGATTGGTGTGCATCGCGGAAGGTAGTATCGGTATAGTGAACCTTTTTTTCATTTCTGAGCCATTGGGCAAACTTGTCCGGACCCATTTCTGTCAGCATATTCTTCGTGCCGGCCGGGTAGGGGGCAAAGTGGTCAATATGCGGCACAATGGGTTTTTCGAATACCTTGGCAGAATCCTTGACTTTCACGTCGGGATTGCCATTCAGAGTCACATCGGCGAGGAAGTTGAGCACCTTGGTTCCTCGGTCCTGCCGTGTCCAGAAGGTGAACAACTCAGGATGTTCCTGAATATAGTTCACCGTGGCTATGCCAGACACAAAATCGGCATTGGTAACCAGATTCTCCAGAAACTGTATGTTGTTGTTCACGCCACGTATCCTGAATTCGCGCAGAGCACGGTACATTTTGCTGGCTGCATCGGCAAGTGTATTACCGGAGGTGCTGACTTTTACCAGCATTGAGTCGAAAAACGGACTGATCTTCATGCCCGGATAGGTACTGCCTTCATCCAGACGTACACCAAAACCCGTAGCATTACGGTAGGTGATGAGTGTGCCATAGTCGGGTTTGAAGTCGTTGACCGGATCTTCCGTAGTAATACGGCACTGCATGGCGAAACCAACCTTGGGGATAGCGTTCTGGTCGCCGAGACCAATTTCCGGGTCAGACAGTTTGTGCCCGGAAGCAATAAACAACTGGGTTTTGATCAGGTCTATACCGGTGATCATTTCAGTCACCGTGTGCTCTACCTGAATTCTGGGATTTACTTCTATGAAATAGATATTTTCCTGTGTGTCTACCAGAAATTCTACCGTGCCAAGATTGTTGTAATTCACGGCCCGGGTAATGGCAAGGGCGTAACCGTATAACTTGTCGAGGGTAGGCTTGCTGAGTACGACCGATGGGGCAATCTCCACCACTTTCTGAAAGCGGCGCTGAACCGAACAGTCGCGCTCATAGAGGTGCACCGTGTTGCCGTAATTGTCAGCAGCGATCTGTACTTCTATATGTTTGGGACGTTCTACAAATTTTTCAAGGAACACGGTGTCATCTCCAAAAGCATTTTTTGCTTCGCTTCGGGCTTCATGAAAAGATTTCTTCAGGTCCTCATCACTCCGAACTACCCGCATACCGCGGCCACCGCCGCCTGAGGCTGCCTTGAGCATAAGCGGATAGCCTATGCGTTGTGCCTCACTCAGGGCCGTCTGTTCGTCATTCAGGTCCGGTATGTTGCTTTCTATTATAGGTATGCCAGCCTTTTTTGCTACGGTCTTAGCGGTCACTTTGTCGCCAAGAGACGCCATGGCCTGTGGGGTAGGGCCCACAAAAATGATATTGTGTTCGGCACACTTACGGGCAAATACCGAATTCTCTGAGAGGAAACCATAGCCTGGGTGAATAGCATTTGCACCACAGCTCACCGCGATCTCAATGATCTCGTCCATATCCAGATATGGCTTTAGCGGATCGTTGTCTTCGCCTACCTGATAGGCTTCATCTGCCTTGTAACGGTGCAGGCTATAACGGTCTTCGTAGGTGTATATTGCAACAGTTGATATATTTAATTCCGTCGCTGCACGAGAAATACGTATTGCGATCTCTCCCCGGTTTGCGATTAATAGTTTCTTGATATTCATAGAAATTTGCGGATTGGTAACAGTAGCAAATATAACCTTTGAAGCCAATAAATCAGCCTGATTCAGGTAAAAATCATCTACATTTTTTTTTGCACTAAAATTAAGGATGATGGGCGGGAAATGACATCCGCATTAATGATGGTTGTGAGTTGCATCGTTGAGGAATGCGACCATAAAAGTACGGGTAAATCTGAGGAAAAAAGTACTTACATCGCAACCAGTACGGTGCGATATTTTTTGATCAATATAAGTCTTTGTGTAACGTCTTTGTGTAACGGAAGTCAGGGTGCCAGGCGTGACTTGCCCCAGGATCCATCGGCTGATTTGGTGAAAAGGATACGGTCGTGGAGGCGACTTGGTCGGCCCTGCCAAAACTCAATGCGGTGGGGAGTGACCCGATATCCGCCCCAATGTGGAGGACGGGGGATACTGATCTTGGAAAACTCTGCAGCGTATTTTTTAAAATTCAGGTCCAGTTCGTCACGATGGCCGATGGTACGGCTTTGTGGAGATGCCCACGCACCCAGACGGCTGCCTTCTGGTCTTGAATGAAAATAAGCGTCACTCACATCTTCAGGCACACGTTCTATGCCGCCTTCTATCCTGACCTGGCGCTCCAGTTCGTGCCAGTAAAAGAGCAGTGCCGCATGCGGATGCAGCTCCAGCTCGCGGCCTTTGTCACTTTCGTAATTAGAATAAAAAATAAAACCACCTTCTTCCAGGCCTTTAAGCAATACGATTCGTGCGTGAGGCTGGAAACGGGAGTCCACTGTAGCCAGTGTCATTGCGTTCACATCGCTTATTCTGGATTCTTCCGCATGGGTAAACCAGGTATGAAAAAACAAAATGGGGTCATCGCCCACTGTTTGTTCATCCAGTTCGGCCAGCATATAATCCCTGCGGATATCCGCAAGGTGAAGCGATTTGTCTGACATAATTATTTTTTGTCTCCCTGACCAAGATACTTGATCATCACGTAGATCAGTTCTACGGTAAGCAGTATGGTGAAAACCCACATCAGTGTAGGTCCAAGGTTCTTATTTACGTTGTCGTAAAATGCGCTGAGCATCAATTTGGTCATGTCGTTGGAATTTGCGGCGCAAGATACAAACTAGGATCGTATTTTCAATACGCGAAACAAACTGGTTTTAGAAACCCAGCCGTGACACCTTAAAGTTTTGTCGTTGGCGGCAGGGTTTTGACATCAGTTTGGCCGACTTCAATTAACTTTACCTTTGAAATAAGTTTCAATATCATCTTGCCATGATACGGCACCTACCATTTTTGCGGACAGTTTTTTTCTATTCGTTTACCGCGTTTGGCGGTCCGCAGGGGCATATTGGTATGATGACGAAAACCTTTGTACAGAAGAGGCGCGACATAACGGAAGAAGAGCTGGTCGAATACAATTCTTTTTGCCAGATGCTGCCCGGTCCCTCGTCAACGCAAACGGTGATGCTTATTGCGTTGAAACGGGGCGGTTCATTTCTTGCGGTGTTGACGCTTCTCATTTGGGTATTACCCGCAGCACTTATTATGGGTGCTTTTTCTTTTCTGGTTTCCTACTACGATACCCAAGCCATTCGCACCAATCTGTTTACCTATATCCAACCCATGTCGGTAGGGTTTGTGTGTTACGCGGCGGTAAAAATGATGCAATCCAGCGTAAAATATCTGGCCACCACTTGCATCATGATCGCAGGATTTCTGGTCACGCTTTCCATCAGGTCGCCGTGGGATTTTCCGCTGTTGTTGGTACTGGCAGGTGTGGTCAGTAACTTCAGTAATAAGCGTATCCCCGATTCGCACGAGAAACCCAAAAAGATCCATTGGGCCAACCTATGGCTATTTGGAGCATTGTTCATACTGGCTGGTGTTTTTTCAGAGATGGCGCGGTCGCATCAGTGGCAGTATGGAAAATTATTTAATATTTTTGAAAACTTTTATCGTTTTGGAAGTATTGTTTTTGGTGGTGGTCAGGCATTAATGCCCATGATGCTGT
>CAIYJV010000393.1 GCA_903926605.1 uncultured Bacteroidota bacterium | reverse complement strand
TGCACCCGATATGCGGGAAGGGGAGGAGGATTCTTTTGAAAAAGCAGACAACAAAGTAAAAATCTTCTGGAATGCCATGATGGACAGGTTTAAGAAACCTGAGGATTACGAAAAAAACATCATCAATTCGTTTAAGAAAAAGGAGCTACCGGAGATGCTTATCGTTGTAGATAAGCTACTGACTGGGTTTGACGCACCGTGCGCCACAGTACTGTACCTGACTCGCCCACTAAAGGAGCACACCCTGCTGCAGGCGATAGCCCGTGTAAACAGGTTATACCCCGGCAAGGACTATGGCTACATTATAGATTATTTCGGCAACCTCAAGAATCTGGACGATGCCCTGACCACCTATTCAGGACTGGAAGGATTTGACGAAGACGACCTGAAAGGCGCGATTACGGCTGTGAACAAGGAAATTCAGAAGCTGCCGCAGGCGCATTCAGAACTGCATGACCTTTTCAAAACCGTTAAAAACAAACTTGACCATTCGGCGTACAAGGAGCATCTTTATGACGATGCGGTGCGGTACCAGTTTTATGAGAAATTGTCCACCTTCGGCAGGTTGCTCAAACTGGCTTATACCAGTATGGAATATGAATTGAACACACCGCAGTTGATAAAAACCAAGTATAGGGAAGACTACAAGTTCTTCCTGAATCTGAGGGAGATCGTGAAATACAGCTACTCGGACGACCTGAAATTTGAAGACTTCGAACCGCAAGTGCAAAAGTTGGTGGATAAGCATATTACCACCGACGGTGAGATAGTGGTGCTGACCAACCGGGTGAACATTTTTGACAAGGAGTTGATGGAGAAAGAAATGGAGCGGATTGGCGGTAAGGCGGCGAAAGCCGATCATATAGCCAGTAAAACGGTCCGGGCAATCAATGTGAGGATGGATGAGGATCCGGTGTTTTATAAAAAGCTATCACAGCTTATAAAGGAAACAATAGATGCCTATCATGCCGGACGATTGTCGGAGGTAGAATATCTGAACAAGGTAACCTCGTATGAGAAAGATTTTTCGACCCGGAGGCAGGATAACGTGCCTTCGTCAATAGCTGATAACGATATCCAGATCGCCTTTTTCAATCAGACCAATGCAGTATTGGAGGCTGAACTGAAAGACCGGCCTGATGTGGCTGCGGCACTAAGTCAGGGAATAGATGCAACAATAAGGGCCCATATTTTTGACATCAGTGCGGTAATTGTCGACTGGGAACACAACAATGATATTCAGGGGCGGTTGCGCATAGCACTGGACGACTTTCTATACGATGCCAAAGACCAGTTTGGGGTTGCAATCACCGATCAACAGCTTGATGAGTTGGAGGAAGAATGCCTGAAAATTGCAAAAGCCCGGTACAAATGAGCACCCATCTAGTGCATTTTGGCACAAAGACAATCCATTTTCAGATTCACCGTGCCGAGCGTAAGACCCTGAATATACAGGTGCATCCGGATGGCTTGGTGCACGTTTTAGCACCATTGAATGCAGACGAGGGTGCAATAGCTCAAAAAGTGAAACAAAAAGCCGGATGGATAATTAGACAACAAGATCATTTTGCCTCGTTTCTGCCCCTCACACCACCTAGAAAATATGTTAACGGAGAAACCCATTTGTATCTTGGCCGGCAGTATCAGCTAAGGAAAGTAGAATCCGAAAATCAACAGGTCAAACTATATCGCGGTTGTATAGAAGTTCATTCGCTAGATACCTCAGATTCGGCAATCGAGCAAATTCTACAGGAATGGTACAAAGTAAAGGCAAGGGAGATATTCGCCGATTTGCTTGCTGAATATTTGTCAAAACACTGCCGCTTCCAGAAATATAGTGTGAATCTCCACGTAAAAAAGATGCCAACCAGATGGGGTAGCTGTTCACCCGCCGGAAGAATTACCCTGAATTCAGAACTCGTAAAAGCACCCAAGGCATGTATTGAGTACGTGATCCTCCACGAGCTGTGCCACCTCATCATACCGAGTCACAATAGGAAGTTCTACCGGCTATTGAGCGTTCTGATGCCAGACTGGGAGAACTGGAAGGCAAGGCTGGAGCGGGTGATGGTGTAGGGGAGGGCCTGGAGTAGGGCAGAAATTTTGGTTGATAGTCTGATATATTTGTAAATTGGAATTGTTTTATGGAAATACAGCAAGAAAGATTATTGTCGTTAATTGAATTTGCGCAGCAGACGGCTCTGCTAAAGGCGACACCGGTAAGCGACGTTGCAAGTCATAAATTTTTTTCGGAATTCGAACACTCGTTATTGGGCCTTCCGGGTTTGCATTTTAATGAGGGAGAGAATAGCGAGGTATGGCTTAGTGTTGACAGACTTCATGAAATACATGCGCCAACACCGAAGAATAACCTTTTACGCATTTGGATCGATCTTGCCAATTCTCCAAGTAAGGAACCTACTCTAAAAAGTTCAATAGAACGTTCAAAGCTGGTTGAAATTGGCTTTTATACTCAGGAGAATTTGGAAGCCCAGAGGGTAGATTCAAATGTAGTTGTTTTTTTAAGTGAATTCGAAGGGAAAGTCGAACTCGAAGGGCTTCTACGTGCATACGTGTTTAGTCAATGGAACATTTGGGCTGTTGAAGAGAAACGGCGTAGAGTTGTTATCAAATTGTATGGACAATTATTTACTCTTAAACAACAACTAGAAGGCGGAATTGTTGATACCCAAATAGAAATTGTATGGGGAGTTGGTATCGCAGTTTGGAAAATCGAAGGAACTAAAATCAGTTATCCGTTAATTACTCATCCTGTTGATATTACAATCAACGACGAAACAATGGTGATTGAAATCAGACCCCGTGATGCTGAACCGAGATTGGAACTGGATATATATGCAGCAATTGCAAATTCAGGATGTTCTGATTTAGAAAAAGCATGGAAGGATTTCGGAGCCAAACAACCCCAGTCTTTCTCGCCGTTCGACGCAAGTACTTTTGAGGCAATACTCAAAACCGCAACGAGCTGTCTGGATGCAAAAGGAATTTATTGGCCATCACAGACCAAACCGGAGGATAGAACATTACCCCCGGCATCCGACGAGTTAAAAATAACGGACACTTGGGTTTTATTTGCAAGACCTCGCAGTAAGAACTTATTTATCCAGGATCTGGAGCGATTTAAGGATGCTGCAAAAAGCGAAACTATTGCGTTCCCAAATGCTATCTCCGCGATCGTTACTGATCCATTGAATGACCTACAAAGTGATGTGCTCACAAATTATAGAGGGATGTCTATGGTTTATGGGGACGATGGTAGTTCGTCGAAAGATCCGCAGGATTTGTATTTTCCAATGCCATTTAATGACGATCAAGTCAGAATCGTACAGCTCTTGGATCGCCACGATGGCGTAGTTGTTCAGGGGCCACCCGGAACGGGTAAGACCCATACTATAGCAAATATTATTTGTCATTATTTTGCTTTGGGGAAGCGGGTACTGATTACGTCAATGAAAGAACCAGCGCTTTCAGTTTTACGCGACAAACTACCAGAGGAAGTGCGTTCTCTTGCAATTAGTTTATTGGCAAGTGAGCAAGATGGCATGAAGCAGTTTGAGCAAGCGATCTATAAAATTTCTTCTGAAATCCAACATGTTGACAAACATGCCTATCGGCGTGAAATTGAGGACTTAGAGTCAAACAGGATAAACGCATTGCATGCACAGTTGAATTCAATCGACAGGAATATTGAATCTTGGGCCCAAAAAAGTTTGCAAACTATCACCTTGGATGACGCCACGATTCCACCTGTTGATGCGGCTTTAGAAGTTGTACAAAATATAGGAAATTTCGAATGGTTAGAGGATGACCTTGGTGTAACACCCACCAATGATCCTCAGTTTAACGATATTGACATTGTAGTATTACGGAGTGCACGTAAAGCCGTCTCCTTTCATCTTCCATATCTAACAAAAAAAATACCGGAAATAGATTCCCTGCCTGATTCAAAAGACATATTCAGGCTGCATCAGGATCTTTCCCGACATGCCCTATTGAGTAATGCAATTGATTCGGGTGAATTAATTCCGCTGGTTGATTATAAAAATGAAACGATTGAAGAGGTTTCACTGCTAGCTGAGAACCTAAGATCGCTTTTTCAATTAAGGACGCAGATCCAGGAAACAAATTCCGACTGGCCGTCCAAAACATATAGCATTTGCAAGCGGCCAAATGCATCGACAATTGGTCTCCTTTCAATTTTCGAGAAATTATCAGCAGAAATATTTGCCATATTGTTGGAACGGAAGAAATTCATTGAAAGCCCTGTTTTTATTCCTGAGAATATCCACAAGGATGAAAAGATTGTGTCTGCAATAAAGAACAAGATAGAAAACAAATTGCCATTCGGATTAGCCGGAGTAATAGGCAAGATGAAGGAGAAATCACAACTAGCAG
>CAIYJV010000392.1 GCA_903926605.1 uncultured Bacteroidota bacterium | reverse complement strand
TATCTGGGTGCCTGGTACCGCAACAGCGACGCTCTGGCTCCCTATGTGGCTATCGAATGGTCTAAAATGCGTATCGGCTTTACCTACGACGTGAACGTATCCAACTTCATGCCAGCCACCAACGGAATGGGTGCTTACGAAATTTCACTTCTGTTCTTTGGCCGTATCAACAAGCACGAGCGCAACCCCCAGTATAGCTGGTCTTGCCCCAAACTTTATTAATAACATCAGTTAGATAATTTATTTAAAAAGAGCCTTTATGGCTCTTTTTTTTGTGCCTGCTACAAAGGTTTCTCGTACCATTTGAAGCAAAAATTTGGATCCATCTGAATTTCTGCAGATTGAAAATTTATACCATTTATACAACTAAAATTGTTATGAAAAGTAGTTGCCACGATCTTTAGATCGTGGTCAAAAGCCATTGGTTTTAGGGCTTTAGCCGAAACAGACGGCTGGGTCGAAATGTTGTTTTTTGAAGTTTGAACGGCATTAAATCGGCTTGTAGTGCTCCGGATCGTCAATACCCGGTGGTACATTTCCCTAAATTTCCCAAGCGTAGTTTTTGGAGCGGATGTATGGTACCGGCGCCTTTTGCAGCACAAATTTTCTGCCCGAAATTTCGTGCTGCGCCATGCATCGAAAACTGAATATACCGATCGGTATATTTCTTTGCATCTAATGTGTGCTCGCTTTAGTGGTACAAATAGAAAACGCAGGAGGTACTACCCCTGCGTTTCTACCAAACACTTTTTGTTTTTGATTACCCGGTATGCCTGTCAGGCGATACCCAAATTCACCTCTATTTCATTAAAAAACAATTAATTACATATTGCGGAACACCGTGTACTTGATCTGCACCTGCATATAGTTACGCTCTACATATTTATTCATCGGGGTCACCAGATTGTTCATTCCCTCACGGTAAAGCAAAGCGGCACGGAATCGGTCGTTCATTATCAACTCTGCTTTGCCCATCACTCCCATATCGAACATTGGTGCCACCTGCACATTGTTGCGGTCCAGCGTGGAGGGGGTGGGCCTGGTGTCGGACAATGCCTGCTGAAAATCGGGTCCTATACCCACCGAAAACCGCTTCGCAAGCTGATAGCCAATGGTAGGTGTCACCTGGGCGTAGTACATATTGAAAGCCTTATCTGCCACTACAACTACTCCCTGCGTAGCGCCAGCCTGAGAAGACAATACGCCATCGCCAGTGGTGGTGCGGGTACCTGCGCTCGACATTTTGGCCGATGCATATGTACCGGGATCGCTAACATAGGCGGTCTTTTGCGTATTGTTACTGCTTATTAATGCAATGTCTCCTTCTACATAGACCCGGGCACCTACCATTTTGCGTCCGGTAGCGCCCAGTGTAAATCCGCTGGTCTTGTTTCCCATGTTCAAACCGCCAGAAAGACTCACCGTTGCGGGCTTACCATTTGGCGCTACAGTCTCGTCTGCAAAAGTCCCACAAACCAATTCCACAGACGGATCTACCTTTCTCTTGCCCTTGCTATTTTCTTTTGCCAGGCCCACCTGGTGCTGCAACTCTTTTGCGCATTCGGCCAATTTCCTAGCAGATTTCCCGAAATGGCTGTCGCTCATCAAATAAGACGGGTCTATATGCGGCGCATCATCGTTCTTAATACTTTCCTTTTCATTTGCTGTGGCTAGTGTCTCAGTTCCAGATGCCTGGTCTTCAGGCACATCAGCAACAACAGGTTCGTCGGTGACGATCCCGGCTGATTTATAGGGCAAATCGGCATGCTTTTTATGCTCACTTGCTGCAACAGCGTCATGCAGCCCAGGCAAAATGGGTTCAGCCTGTTTCATATAGGTTGCGAAACCCATAGACACAGTCACGGCTGCGGCTATAGCCATCAGCGGCAACCACCAGATCACCACGCTTTTCTTTTTTGGTTGCCCCTCCATCTTCGTTTCGAGCCGTTCCCAGTTTCCGGGATTGTACTCGAAATGTCCCTGATCAAACTTTTGCCTGACAAGGTCATCAAATTCTCTTGGCTTCATAACTCACCTTTTGTTGTTCACTTTTCATTATTCTTTTCTGTAGCACACTCCGGGCCTGGTGCAAGTGCCAGTGGGATGTGCCGTCTGAAATGTCCAATTGCGTTGCTATTTCGCGATGGCTCAGACCTTCAAATACATACAGGTTAAATACAGTTCGGGTCATTGTAGGCAGCGCCTGAATATGGCAGACCAATTCCTTGAATTCCATGCGTTCCATTCCGTAATTTGATACCGAAAGTCCGGACTCTTCGGCTGGTATGGAGTTGCGCTGCACGGCCTTTTCCTGCTGCAGGCCGTTGTTGCGCAAATGATCGAGGCAGGTATTTACCATTATTTTCCGCATCCAACCTTCGAATGAGCCCGAATTTTTAAACTGATCGGCAGATTGGAAAATTTTCATAAAACCATCGTTTAGCAGCTGTTCTGCATCCTGCATATTCCGCGCATACCGGGCACAGATTTTAAGAAACATACTGTAGTATATCTTGTACAGATGTTCCTGGATGGCCCTGTTCTTTTTGCGGCACCCCGTTATGATCTCTTCTACGGAATAGGCGGGCATGGTTAATACTTTTTCACTGGTCCTGTTTACATTTTTTACTGCTTTATGCGATGCATTGTACTAAGTTAAAGATTGTC
>CAIYJV010000391.1 GCA_903926605.1 uncultured Bacteroidota bacterium | reverse complement strand
CGACGGCAAAGTAGCTGTATTTTGAAAGAAATTTTCGGAAAACAGAAATTTGATTTTTTTATTAAAAATAAGTCGTTACCTTTGCGCAAATATATTAGATAATTTATGTTCGCAATCGTAAGTATAGCAGGTCAGCAATTCAAGGTAAGAAAGGATGATGAATTGTTTGTACACCGCCTGGCCGGAAACACCGGAGATAAAGTTGAATTCTCAGAAGTTCTGATGGTTAGTAAGGATGGTTCTATTACTATGGGTAATAGCGCTAAGGTTCAGGCTGAGATATTGGATCACCTCAAGGGTGACAAAGTGATAATTTTTAAGAAGAACCGGAGGAAGGGCTACCAGAAGAAAAATGGCCACCGCCAGTCTCTTACAAAAATCAAGATCAACGAGATCGCTTAATTTAAACCGAATTAGTAAAACAGAAAATAACTTAGTTTAAGAAATGGCACATAAAAAAGGGGAAGGCAGTGTACGGAATGGCCGTGATTCCCAAAGTAAAAGATTAGGTGTAAAAATTTTCGGCGGTCAGCCGGCAATATCGGGCAACATCATCCTGCGTCAGCGCGGAACGGTATATCATCCCGGTAAAAATGTTGGACTTGGAAAGGACTTTACTATATATGCTATCGCTGATGGCATGGTAGAATTCCGCAAAACCAGGACCAAGACCATAGTATCAGTTAATGAATTTGTGACTGTAGCAGAGGCCTAACCCCCAACGCACAGGAGCCATATAGATTTTTGTTTTACCCTTAAATTCACAATTATGGCAACAGCAAAAAAAGCAGCAGCTCCAAAGAAAGCAGCTCCTGCTAAAAAAGCAGCTCCTGCAAAGAAAGCAGCAGCCCCCAAAGCCGCAGCTCCTGCTAAAAAAGCAGAAGCTCCGAAGAAAGCAGCTCCTGCTAAGAAGGCAGTAGCTCCGAAAGCCGCAGCTCCTAAAAAAGCGGCAGCTCCGAAAAAGGCAGCAGCACCTGCTAAGAAGGCAGCTCCAGCCCCTAAAAAGGCAGCAGCTCCAGCTAAGAAGGCAGCAGCTCCTGCTAAAAAAGCAGCCGCTAAAAAGTAGGAAACTCCTTTTAGCGAACACAAAAAGAGACTGTATTCGTACAGCCTCTTTTTTTTGTGTCTGGTAGTGAAACCAGATATCAATTTGCCCTGGTCAGGGATTGCATATCCGGACCAGTCATTTTTTCTGGTGTTGTTGCAGCAAATGTGATTTTGCTGCGAGTTTTATTTTGGGGTCTGCCAGCAGTATACTGTCCAGAACAGCGCTTTGTTGTTTCGTGAGTTTGTACCCCGTTTTGTCAATATATCCGGGTGTTACCACGTCCAGAAAGTAATCGCCCGCCATCCGGGAATCCACGATACAGCCGTAAAAGGTGGTCAGTTTGGCCGTGTCGTAAAGGTGTTTGAGCAGGGTGGGGAAAATATTCACCTTCCTTCGTTCCGTTAAAGCCAGAAATGCATAACATCTCACCACCGGTCTGGAATCGTCTGTTAATTTTGTGAGTTCCTCTGTTTTGGCCGATTTCTTCAGTTGTTCAAACCTTTGCCATTGCTTGGTCTTTGCACCAATTATGCCTACCGCATCACTGAACAAAATTCCCTCTTTCGCTATACTGTCAGTGAGCACCCTGATTTCATGCCGCATACCTGCGCTGGCCACTATTGTTTGGCATCTTCCTGCTGAAAAAGATACAAGTAGCATAAAGGAGATAATTATTCGGCACGCCATAGTATAAATTTAACGTCGTAGTTTTTGTAATATTGTTTCAAATGCATTCTGAACGTTGTGTATCTTGCTGATAGTTTTTATGATTTTCCGGAATTGACGAGCACTTTGGGCGCAGAAACGGGAATAGATTTGAACAAGTAAAAAAATTTCTTCTGGTAGCCAAGCATGTACGGCGTAGACTCGTCATTATAGTGAAGTTCACCCTTAAACCTATATCTTATGAACCGTATTACCCTTCCTTTTGTCCTCGTGTGGGCTGTTTGCTGTTTGCCCTTTTTTGCGTTAGCTCAAAACCATATCTGGGCGCACCAATATGGCCTTTCTCAGCATTCCGATGCATTTGCGGTGACCTCCGATCGCAACGGCAACCTGTATTTGCTGGGCGAATATAATGGTCCGAGGATCGTTTTTGATACCGACTCGTTGTTGAACTACGCTCCTTACGGGGTAAATTTCCAGACGTTTCTGGTAAAAATGGACGACACCGGAAAAACGATCTGGGCTAGAAACATCGGCATGAAGAGCGCGCTGGACGCACTATACGTGACAACGGATGCTCATGATAACGTCTTTGTGTCGGGCACCTATTTTGATACTACCGCAATAATAGGCGCAGATACTTTGCGCAATGCAGATACCTCGGGACAGACGCCCGATCTTTTTATATCAAAACTGGACTCATCCGGAAACATACTTTGGGCAAAATCGGCAAATGGAGTTGATTTTAAGTGGATCTATGACATGAAGACCGACCCGTCGGGCAACACCTATGTTTGTGGGCGGTTCATTAGTCCCACGTTGCGGGTAGACTCGTTTTTACTGGTTAATGCCGTGGCGAATGACACTATGGGCGATATGTTCGTGTATAAACTAGACCCACAGGGAAAATGTATCTGGGCCCGGCGTGCAGGCGGACCCAGCGCTGAAGCCCTTTTTTCTATTGCCTTTGACCCGACCGGCAATCTGGTGATGACCGGCGAAATAAGCAGTCCGGCTGTTGCTTTCGGGAATGATACCATCATTAATCCGTATCCAGGAATGCCGCTACTGATAAAAGTGGACACTGCGGGCAACTACATTTGGGTTAGGCAGGCAGGTGACCAAAATATTTCCTGGGAATACCGCGTGGCATGTACAAGATCGGGGAATATCTATGCTACAGGCGTGTTCTCGTATGGCATTATGAGCGTGGGAAGTGACACCTTGCAAAACAATGAGGTGACATTTGACGATTTTTTCGTAGCAAAATATGATTCCGCCGGCACACCTATTTGGGCGCGATCGGGCGGAGGAATAGGCGAAGAGGTTGTGACCGGGTTGGTCGTGGATACCAGTGAACAGGTTTTTGTGTGTGGGTACTTCGATAGTCCCATGTTGCAAACAGACCTGTTTACACGTTACAACCAGGGGGAGATAAATATGTTTATGGTACGCTACGACTCCGCTGGCGCCAATACCGGCAGCTACGTAAATGGGGGTACGCTGAAGGATGAAACATATTGTATGACATTGGACAGAAACAATGATCTGGTAGTTGCGGGAAGTATCACGAGCCCTGCGGTGGCGATCGGACAAGACAGCCTGGGTGCAGGCGGGAAAAGGGTAGCCTTTGTTTCCAGTGTGCTCCACGATACGGTGTTGAGCGTGCCCCGGATTCCTGTTTCATACACGCCGAACTTGGTAGTCTACCCCAATCCCGGAAATGGGATATTCCATATTTGTGCCGACCGGCCACTTAACGAGTCTACGACCGTACTAACAGATGTTTTTGGGCGTAAGGTGCCATTTACCATTAAAAACGCAGAAGGGGCAACCGCAGGCAAATGGATTTACAACCTTGATACAAATTGTTCACCGGGATTATATTATCTCAAGAGCGTGAATGGGGATAAGATTCTGACCCGACCCATAATAGTGCAGCGGTAATAATTTTAAAAGCCTACCCACATACCCGATATACTGACTATTTTTGCGCGTATGGCAAAGTTATTCCTGAGAAAGAAGATAGCAGACAGGGTTATTAATGGACATCCGTGGATATTCGCAAACGAACTGGGTGATGCAGAGGGCGACTACGAACCGGGAGACATTGTGGAGGTATATTCTTACAATGGTTCGTTTGTGGGAAAGGGGTACATAAACCCGGCCTCTCAGATCAGGATAAGGCTGTTAACACGGAAAAAGGAAGAGGCAATAGACGACAACTTTTTTCACAATCGTATCCTGGAAGCCTGGAAATACCGCCAGCAGCTGGGATATGTGGAAAACTGCCGCCTTATATTCGGTGAGGCCGACCAGATGCCGGCACTCATTATAGACAAGTTCAACGATTACTTCGTCGTCCAGACGCTGGCGCTGGGAATGGATAAGTATAAGGGCGCAATTGTGGCCGCCCTGAACAAAATATTCAGCCCCAAAGGAATTTATGAGCGCAACGACGTGCCTGTGCGCTCGCTGGAAGGGATGGAACAAATAAAAGGTTTTTTGTCAGATCCGTTTCCTACCAATATCATTATCAATGAAAACGGACTGAAATTTCATGTTGATATAGAAAATGGACAGAAAACGGGTTATTTTCTGGATCAGCAGGACAACCGCAGGGCCATTGAGCATATTTGCAAAGATGCCACGGTGCTGGAGTCGTTTTGCTATACAGGTACATTTTCTCTGCATGCGGCGCACTATGGTGCCAAAAGTGTGCTGGGTATAGATATTTCCGAGAATGCTGTGGCCACAGCCCGCAACAACGCCATTCTGAACGGGCTGGATAAGATTTGTACTTTCCAGGCCGTAAATGCTTTTGACGTGCTGAAATTATGGGTGAAGGAAGGTCGGAAGTATGATGTGGTAATGCTGGACCCACCGGCTTTTACCAAGACCCGCGAAAATATACAGAATGCCGTGATAGGCTATAAAGAAATAAATCTGCGTGGTATGAAACTCACAAAGCCGGGCGGGTTTCTGGTCACGGCATCGTGCACCAATCTCGTATCGCCACAGATGTTTCTGGATACCATTGCTTTGGCTGCTAAAGACGCCCACCGCACATTGCGCCAGGTGGTATGGCAGACACAGGCGGCCGATCACCCTATCTTGTGGAATATCCCGACCACCCAGTATCTCAAGTTCCTTATCGTGCAGGTGCTGTAATTGGTTTTGACGCGTAGTACAGAAACGAGGAGACTCTGGCAGGGCGGCCGGTATTTGAATTTTAGGCTGAGCAAATCGTTGTTTGACCGGGGGGTGGTAAATCCTGCTAATCCATTGGTAATATGCTGAATAGCGAGAGGGCGCAGGCGTTTTAAGTGTAATTTAACTATCGGTTAGTACCTGGCAGAGGTGCAGATAATTGGTTATCTTTGTTTGTGTTATGATTTATTTTTTGATCAGGTAATGAATTTCGTAACCTTCGGAAATATAAAAGAAAGGGGTACCGGTTTACTTTATAGGTTAGCAGGTAGGCGTCACTTTGCGTCGGCCCGGCTATGTATAGGGTTGATCCTGCTGTTGGGTGGCAGCGCTGGCGCACAGACCCAGACTTCTGATACATTCAGGCTTTATTTTGATCTGAATATACCTACCCTGAATGCCAACACCGAAAAACGTATAGACCTGCTCATCATCAACAACAAGATCATTGATGGCAACAACATTATGATAGTGGGTTATGCCGACTATCTGGGCACAGAGGAGCACAATAAGAAATTGTCTATAGACCGATCGAACAATGTGAAAAACTACCTGACTCACCACGGTATCAGTTCGTCGGACATCAAGCTGTGCGAGGGCAAGGGCCAGGTGAACAGAAAAGGTCAGTTGGATAAGGACGGTTATCCTACCGACCGGCGGGTGGACATAGTTGTGTTTCATCAAATTAAAAAACTGGCCGATGGTGGAGCCAAAACAGAAAGCAAAAAGGAAGGACCGAAGCCGCGCAAGGACACACCTGTGGTGATAAGAAAAGTAGTGATCACCGATCTTACACAGATATCCAAACTAAAAGCGGGATCTACTATCGTATTGGATAATGTGTACTTTCCTTCAGGTCGTCATTTCATTAACCCGGAATCGTTTCCGGCACTGGAGAAACTATCCCATATCATGAAGGAAAATCCAGATCTGAAAATCAGCATCGAAGGCCATGTATGCTGCATACAGGAAGCCGAAGATGCCTTTGACATAGACACAGGCGAGCCATTCCTTTCTCAAAACCGAGCAAGGGCTATATATGACTACCTTGTAAAAGAAGGAATAGAAGAAAGCAGGCTTCAGTACCAGGGATTTGGCAAATCGAGACCTGTAGTGGCTGTAGAGCGCACCGAAGAAGACGCGGAAAAAAACCGCCGGGTAGAGGTGAGGATATTGGAAAACAAATAGAGTAAGTCCCTTAAAAGCCCCAGACCTGCAGGATTTGGGCAGTATGATCTGCCGTCACCGGTTTTTCAATTATGTGGGCAATGTTCCCATTCTCGTCTATCAGGAATGTAGTTCTTACAGTACCCATATAGGTGCGGCCGTACAATTT
>CAIYJV010000390.1 GCA_903926605.1 uncultured Bacteroidota bacterium | reverse complement strand
CCCCATCAGTGTATTCCCGACCTGGATGCAGCCGTTTTGCCGCATTCTGCCCCTTTCTTACCTGAACGACGCACTGAGAAGTATTGCGTTTGATGGTGCCGGCCTATGGGATATTAAGCTGCAAATTGGCGCATTGCTCATTTGGGGCGTGGTGGCTTACGCGGTGGCCGGCAAAACTTTTAAATGGGAATAAGTAATTGATGGACAGCAACAAAGGATTGGTTATTTATACCGACGGTTCATCTCGAGGCAATCCCGGCCGCGGTGGCTATGGCGCTATTCTGCACTGGGGATCGGTATCTAAAGAAATTTCGCAGGGCTACCGCAATACCACCAACAACCGGATGGAGCTCATGGCCGTTTTGGCGGCTCTGGCGCTGCTGAAACGCGACCATCTGGAAATTACCATATACACAGACTCGCAATATATAGTCAATTCTGTGGAGCAGGGATGGGTGTTCGGCTGGGAGAAAAAAGGGTTTAAGGACAAGAAAAACCCCGATCTGTGGATCCAGTTCCTGAAATTTTACCGGAAACACCATATCAGGTTTGTTTGGGTAAAAGGCCACGCCAACAATAAATGGAATAACCGCTGCGACGAATTGGCCACCCAGGCTGCAGATGGCGGAAACCTGCTGGAAGACACCGGCTATGCCCCCTGATGCAAAAAGATACTGCTGTTCCGGTCAGCCGCCACTTTCAGTAAAAATGCCTCTTTTATCCTTTCCCTTGCCCGAGTACCGGAAATAGCCCGAACCGGAAATACGGTCGTAATAAACATAGAACGGGTAGTGCCTGCGCTTTAAAAAACGCTTGCGGGTTGGCAGCTGCAAGACAAATTCACCGTCGTTGAGCACAAATCCATATACGCTGAACACATACCTGAACCGGGTGGTAGCCACCTCTACGGTATAAAAAGAATCGTTGGAAAGCAGGTTGCGGGGCAGTACAAAACCACCGTAGAGCGACCTCTTCAGGCGCACTGTGTCCTTGGCGACTACCCGCAGCCCCACAACAGAATCGTTGGGATTGTCGCGGAGAACGATTTTCAATTGCCTAACCTGTGCATTTGCCGACACCGCTATAAAAAGAAGTGCGAAAGCAACCCCGGCAAGCCAGTGGCTATGATTCTGGGTGTAGGTTTTCGCGTGGACAAAGGGTCTCATTTGTATATCAGCTATTGATATTTCGACCACTAAGTTAACGAAAAATTTTAATTAACGTTATAAAATTGGCAAAACAATGTATACGTGTCAGGCGCTTGGTTGCAATCTGGACGGGAGCGGTGATAGCGTTCGCCCAATAAAAAAAAGGAGTTTTTCGATAGAAAAACCCCCTCTCTTATTATGAAGCAACTTTAAATTAATTCACTCTTTTTATTGATCCTGAACCAGTTACGTTCTGAGTAAAATCTTCAGGATGCCCCTTGAACCGAATGGAGCCTGACCCGGTTTCCGTGGCATTTAGTTTGTGAACCGCATTTACCGAGATTCCGCCAGAGCCGGTATTGTTGGCTGTGGCATCTGTTACAGTGACATCCATCATGTTCACAGACCCCGATCCTGTATTTACCAGGTGGGCACTGGCTATTGTGCCGGCAATCGCCTCGATGGTGCCGGAACCGGACTGGTCTGCCGAGAAGTCGCGAACGCTAAGATTGTCCATGATGATCATGCCCGAACCGGAGACCCTTGTATTCAGTACATCGTTTTTCAAGTTGCCATGCACATTCACGATTGCAGAGCCGGTGATCTCGACACCAGATAGCGCTGGCATACTGATATTGGCCTTTATGTCTGAATGATGCCTGCCGCCGACGCGAAAACTACCTTCGAAGTCGATATGTAGCTTTTTGCCACTAACCCTGGTTTTGATGTGCTCCAGTGCCTCCGGGTCGCCGGTCAGGGTAATACCTGGCTGTGCGCCTTCCTGCACGGTCACGTCTGCTACCAGTGCGCATTCTACTACAATGGACTCAAATGGCCCAACCTTGGGTGTGATGGTATCTTTTCCGTCGGGCATCGTCTTGAACGAGCAAAGTGAAATTCCGGCTATGAGTCCTGCGATTAATACTTGTTTTTTCATGGTGATTTGATTTTTAAGGTTATATTGATTTTTGTGAAACTATTTGAAGGTGAAATTTCCATACCGGGCTGTAAGGTGCATACGCCCGGCACCGTTACCCATTTTGCCGGTGTAGGTCACGTTTTGTGAGGATTTCTCCTGAAACTCCAGTTGCAGCTGTTTCAGTGAAGACCTGTTGATGATGTCGCCATAACTGGCACGGGCGTCTATAGAAAAATTATCGCCGGCTTCCGGTTTCAGGGTCACGGACGAGTACGCAGCGTCTATAAATATATTGTCTACCGTGGGTGCCAGTGTACCAATATCGGCCCGGCCACAGTATTTCAGGTCCAGCGTGGCACCCTTGCTGAGCCGGTCAATTCTGAACGATGTGTAAGTAATACTGCCCGAAATAGTCCCCACCTCGTCTATCTGCAGATTGCCCGATTTCTGGTCCAGCACCAGTTTTTGCACCTGTCCGATGTCCAGTTTTCCATAATCGTTGCGGATATTCACATCCTCAGCTTTTTCTATTGACAGGTTTGAGTACGACACATTGAGCACTCCATTTTTCACAAAGCCTATTGTGCCGTTGCTGTATTCGATATGCAAGGATGCCTGGTTTCCGTTTATGGCCCTGGCACTCAGTCCTCCGTAGGCGAGGTCCAGTTTCAGGTTTCCATCCAGATCGTCCAGGTATATGTCGCCGTACTTGTCGGTAAGGTCAGCAGCAATCCGCTTCGGAGCATTGATCATATAGTCTATTTTCAGACTGCTGTTACCGCCATCACCCCTGCCGCCAATTATGGTTTTGTATTTTATTTTGCCATCGTCAGCGCTGTTGCGAATGTTCACCCGGTCTATTTCAGAATTGGCCCGGTCATCGGTTGCGGCTTTGCAGGTAATGGTCACATCTACCGTTACTTCGTTCTTATCCCATGTATTCACATGTAACTGGCCATATATATTGTCTATCTCCAGTTTGTCTCCGGGTTTCACATTATAGTGCCGGGAAAGCTTTTTTTCTCGGGTCACCCTACCCTCGCCTGCATAGCCGGCAAAGTAGAGCGCGATGAAAGAAAAAATGAGAACTACTATTCTTATTTTCATGATATTTAATGTTTTAGGTCAGCTATTTGCGTTTTTACTGTAATTCATTATTCCCTCTATTACCTGTAATTGCTGCTGTACAAGCTGTACTTGTGTCTGCAAATTTTGTATCAGGGCCTTTTGTACCATTTCGTTGCAGGCATTCCGCACATATTCAGATTTTAGTGAAGCATAATCTCGGTTCAGCGTGTCCATTTCCATGGCAAATTCGTGGTACAGATCGGGAAACCGGGTTTTGTAATCACCCAGTTTTGTCTCATTAGCCTCAATCATGCCGGTATAGTAATGTTCGGCTGCCGCCAGTTCATTGTCGGCACCGCAGCCGCCTGCCGCCACTTGGGTTTGCTGCGGTTCGGGCATCTGTGCCGGCTGCTTCCAGACAAAAAATCCCACCAACAACAAAACAGAAGCAGCCACAGCCATCCATCCTCTTCCCAGTTGCACCCTGCGGGCGGGTACGCGGTCCTGCACGCGCTGCCAGACCCCGGCGGGCACCTCATACTCATCAAACTCGTCTTTGTGTTGCTTCACAAAATCTTCAAAATTGTCTTGCATATCCTGGCACTTTTAATATTTCCCGTACTTTGTTTTTTGCCCTTACGTACTGTGTTTTAGACGTAGACTCTGCAATATTCAGTATCTCCGCTATTTCCTGGTGGTCGTAGCCTTCCAGCAGATACAGGGAAATCACCAAGCGGTAACCGTCCGGCAGTTGCCTGATGGCTTCCTTCACCCGTTTTATGTCCTGTTCAAAATCCGGTGCTACGTCTTCTGTCACTGCCGCGTCCGGCAATTCATCAAACAACTCCAGCTTTCTTTTTCTCAATGCGCTAATTGACCTGTTCACCACGATCCGCTTCAGCCATGCCTCAAAGGTGGATTCTCCTCTGAAAGTGTCTATTTTTTTGAAAGCCTCCACAAAAGACTCCTGCAGTACGTCTTCGGCATCGGTATCATTACCCGTTATACGGCGGCATACATTGTACATGGATCTCGCAAACACCTGGTACAATTCAGACTGGGCCTTGCGGTCGCCTTTTTTGCAGCGATCCACCAGTAGTGTATATATGTCGGTATATTTCTCCACCCTCAGAACGGATTCATTGTAAAGACACACCTTTTTTTCAAAGGTTGCACGGATTGGGATTTTTTTCAAAAAATTTTTCGCAGGATATAATTTACTCCACTGGAGCGGAAGTCGAGTCTGGAACCGTGG
>CAIYJV010000389.1 GCA_903926605.1 uncultured Bacteroidota bacterium | reverse complement strand
GCGATTCTCTTTGGTTCATCAAGATCATTTATGTATTTATCAGTATCTTTATAATAGATTTCATTGGAAATATAAGTTATATATGTCATAGGAATTGGCTGCTGAAGTACAACAATAAATTCTTTGTTATAATTATAGTCTAAAACTTTCCCGCAAATCTTGATTTTCCCACCAATAATCTCTCGATGTATGTTTTCTCCGTTGAGGTAAGAATAACCACATGACAGTTGCTTAATGTGGTCTGTACAACCAGCCACAGTCAGGTATAAGACCAACAAAACAGTATTAGGAATCGCTGCTTCTTTTCTCATTTCAGAAAGAGATAATACATAACTTTAATTTTTTGTATAATAAAATACCAACGAATGTCTAGCATATCCCATCGAGGCCAAACCGTTTCCCATAATTAATATGTTTTGTTCAACCTGTTGTCCAGCCGTCAAATTATCAGAGCAAGTACTCACGTTGTTACGAATGTTCCGCAGGGTCATCCGGAACTTAAAATGAAAATCGGTCTCAGACCGCCTTCAACCGCACCAACCCTGAGTTCATCAAAGTCCGGGAGCCGTTCTTAAAGATGTTAGATCCGCGCCGCATAATGCACAAATTTAAAGACTTTTTTTACTGAAGGCAAGGCGGCAAGTTTTGAAAGAAACGGATGATACCGACGAAGTTTCCTCGCCTGAGCAAATTGCTCATCTATAAAACATTTGCGGATTTGTGGAGCATGGTACATTGAATTCAGGTCGCAGCCCCGCTGACTAAATGGCTTCATGATACCTTTCTGAATATCAAGAAAAACAATGGGCAAGTATTGCAGACGCGGATAGCAAATCCGGCACCATTAGCTTTCGGATTGTAAATCCGAACGAGCGGGGTAAAAGGTCTAAAAATGGAGCGTCAAATCCAGAATTATTGCCATTTTTGGCGAAGTGCCCATAGTAAATGAACCTTATAATAAGTCGTAAATGTCTTTTCGATTTCCTATGTAATGAATGTCAATAATTTGAATGTTGTCATCAATTCTATAGAGGATTCGATAATCATTGACGCGTACCCTCCATAGATTGTCGTGACTTGATTTTAGTTTTTTACAACCAACCGGGCGTGGCTCCACAGATAGCAAGTCTATTTTATCGGCAATCTTTGTAGCAATAGAAATCGGCAACTTTTTTAGGTCTTTTTTAGCCGAAGGTTTTATTGTTATTTGATACATGGATCTTACCTTCTTTTAAAAGCTCAGCTTTTACAGATTCCCACTTTTCACTTTTTTCATTCTTTCTGGCTTCGGCAATTATGCTGTCGAATAAATCGTCCAATGCCTCATTGTCACATTTGGCCAGCCCATCAAGGTCAATTTGAGCATACCGTCGGTTGCGTGTTTCGTCGGTAAAATAGCTAACAACTTTCATAAGAAAACCCTTTAAAGCAAATTTAGCGAAATAATTTCCAAAAATCAATACGACTGTTGCCTGATGTCCTAGCCCCAAAATTTCAACTACGAGGGCATTTCCCATCTCAGGATCACAAAAACGGCAACGACACATTGCTGCCTCTTAATAATAATTTAGCCGAACTGTGATTATTTTGCAATCTGTTTAAACTTGCTGATTTCAGAAGCAGACCTTTTGCCCTACAATCAAGTTTGCAAAAAAGAATTCCTGGAGGTGTAAGGCAAGTGTAGGGCTAGCCAGTAGGGGAATTTCCAAAGTGTTTTTTCATTTAAAACTATTTTGCTGCAAGGTCGCCTAAAAAATAGGCTGCTGTTACACCACCATCTATCAAAAAGTCGCTGCCGGTAATTAAAGTGCCCTCGCTCCCCGTTAGCAATGCCGCCAAAGTGGCCACTTCGTCGGGAGTTCCGGCTCTTCCGGCAGCGCGTACGCCTATCATTTTTCTATAGCCTTCGCCTCGTGGCCCGGTCAGCTCATCCTTTGCCAACGGTGTAATAATGATGCCGGGGATGATGGCGTTGATTCTGGGGCCCCGCTTGCCCCCCTAACAAAATGCTAAAAACGAGAGCATTGGTGGTTTTTTTAGGTGGTTTGGCCCAATTCACAGCGGGTTAGATTAACTTGCAACTGATTTCTAATGCGCCTCTCAGGGGTGCAGCAATCTAATTTTGATTTTATGAAGCACTATAAAAGGGCCCTGGTCACTGCGGCATTACCCTATGCCAACGGGCCGGTACATATAGGACATCTGGCGGGGTGCTATCTGCCGGCTGATATTTACGTGCGCTACCTGCGTGCCTGTAAAAAAGATGTGAAGTTTGTATGTGGTAGCGATGAGCATGGTGTGCCTATTACCATCCGGGCCATGAAGGAAGGCGTGACCCCTCAGGAAGTGGTGGACAAGTACCACAACCTGATGAAGGAGAGTTTCGCAGGTATGGATATCTCGTTCGATATCTATTCGCGTACTTCGTCTGCCGTACACCGGGAGACCGCGCAGGCTTTTTTTAAGACCTTGTACGAAAAAGACGTTTTTCAATTAAAGGAAACGGAACAATACTATGATGAAAGCAAGGAAATGTTTCTTGCCGATCGTTATATCACGGGTACTTGTCCGGTATGTGGCCATGACGGCGCTTATGGCGACCAATGTGAAAAGTGCGGATCGTCGCTTTCTCCCGAACAACTGCTGAACCCGCGCAGTGCGCTGAGCAGCGCCATACCCGTTAAGAAAGTTACCAAACACTGGTATTTTCCATTGGATCAGTATGAACATTGGTTGCGGGAGTGGATCGTGGAAGGAAAAAAAGACGAGTGGAAGTCTAACGTATATGGCCAGTGCAAAAGCTGGATAGACAATGGTTTGTTTCCCAGGGCAATGACCAGGGATAGCAACTGGGGCGTGCCCGTGCCACTACCCGATGCAAAGGGTAAGGTGCTTTATGTGTGGTTTGACGCGCCCATTGGCTATATCAGCGCCACCAAGGAACTGACCAATATGTGGTCGGACTACTGGTGTAATGATGACACCAAGCTGGTACACTTTATAGGTAAGGATAACATTGTATTCCACTGCATTATTTTCCCGGCCATGCTCAAGGCCCATGGTGGTTTTGTGTTGCCGGACAATGTCCCTGCCAACGAGTTTCTGAATATTGAGGGTGAAAAAGTATCTACTTCCCGCAACTGGGCTGTTTGGGTACACGAGTATCTGAAAGATTTTCCCGGACAGCAGGATGTAATGCGTTATGTGCTTTGCGCCAATGCGCCGGAGGCCAAGGACAACGATTTTACCTGGCAGGATTTCCGCGACAGGAACAACAGCGAGCTGGTTGCTGTATTCGGCAATTTTGTGAACAGGGCTTTTGTGCTCATGCACAAATTGTGCGGAGGCAGAGTGCCGCCGCTGCACAAAGAACTACTGGACGATGCCGACCGCCAACTTATAGAGGACATACGATTTGCAGCGGTAAAAGTTGGAGAATCGATTGAAAATTATAAGTTCCGGGATGGCCTTTTTGATGTGATAGACCTGGCACGCAAAGCCAATAAATATATGCAGGACAAGGCGCCCTGGACCATGGCCAAGACACCGGAACTGCAAGCTGAAAATCAAAAACTGATAGACAATTGTCTGCATATCTGCCTGCAACTCACGGCCAATTTGTCAATACTTATCAATCCGTTCCTGCCGCAAACCGCGATGAAAATGTGCGGGATGATGAAAGTGGTGGAGCGTATGCTGGACTGGGAAAACGCAGGGAAAATGGAGTTGCTGAAGGTGGGCTATCCGCTGAAAGCCCCCGAGCTGCTGTTTCGTAAAATAGAAGACACCGAGGTTGCAGACCAGGTAGAAAAGCTGAGGGCAAATGCCACAGCACCCAACCAAAACAATGCTGTTTCTATGCCGAAAAATACAGATCCCGTGACTGCAGGGCCTGCCGGTGGGATTACGGTGCCAATGCCGAAGCCGGAAATAACCATAGACGATTTTGTAAAAACCGACCTGCGGGTAGGTACCATTCTGCGCGCGGAGAAAGTGGAAAAAGCAGATAAGCTGTTGAAACTGGAGATAGATCTTGGCTACGAGAAACGCACCGTGGTGTCGGGCATTGCATTGCACTTTAAGCCAGAGGATATTATTGGCCAGCAGGTGACGGTGGTGGCAAACCTTGCACCCCGTAAACTGAGGGGAATAGAAAGCCACGGTATGATATTGATGGCCCAAAACCCTGATGGCAAACTGATATTTGTGGCTCCGGTTCCGGGGTCGGCAAATGGAGTGGAAGTGAGGTAAAACAGATGTTTTTAATTTATTAGTTAATCTAAACTATTTTTGCGCAACAACCCAGCTCCTTTATGAAGAAGAAAACCATTTGGTGGCTCTCCGGAATCTTTGTCACGTTTATTGTCGTGGTGCTGATTTTATGGAAGCATAACGGAGACGACAGCATCAAGGTGGCTGTTGAGTATTCCGGTTTGCATACCATCACAGAGACCGTAACTGCCAGCGGAAAGATATATCCTGAAACAGAAGTGAAAATTGCGCCTGAGGTGAGCGGCGAGGTCATCATGCTGAATGTGCAGGAAGGCGATAGTGTGAAGAAAGGGCAGCTGATGGTGAAGATCAATCCGGCCATTTACAATTCTATGGTGAACCAGGCGGAGGCCTCTGTAGACCAGACGAAGGCAAGCGCCAGTAATACATCGGAGTTGATGGCGCAAGCCGAATCGCAATACGACCTGGCCCTGAACACTTATAAACGCAACAAGAAATTGTTTGAAGACAAGGTGATTTCTGAACTTGAATTTGATCAGGCTGTGGCCAGCTACAAATCGGCTAAGGCGGCATTTGATGCGGCCAGGGCCAGCACATCGGGCGGCAAGTACGGAATAAGGGTAGCGCAGGCTAGTTTGACTCAGGCACAGGAAAATCTGCTCAAAACCACAATAATTGCGCCTACCAGTGGCATTATTTCTGAACTGAATGTAAAAAAAGGGGAAAGAGTAGTAGGTACTGCGCAAATGGCGGGTACCGATATGCTCACAATCGCCGACATGAGCCGGATAGAAGTAAGGGTGGACGTGAGCGAAACAGACATCCCAAAAGTAAAAGTGGGTGATACCACTATTATTGAAGCAGATGCGTACCGCAACCGCAAGTTTACCGGCATAGTTTCCAAAGTGGGGGTGAGCAGCGCCAAGACAGGTGTTAGTACCTCTACCAGTACCGAGCAGGTGACCAACTATACCGTACATATACTGATTCTGCCGCAGAGCTACGCAGACCTTGCTGTAAAAATCGGCAAGGGGAAATTCCCCTTCAAACCCGGTATGTCTGCGTCTGTGGAAATACAGACCAACAAAATGAACAATGTATTGTCGGTGCCAGTGAACGCTGTGACCACCCGCGACTGGCCAGACAGCCTGAAGAACAAGACACAGGGTAGCTTTTCGGACAATGTGCGGCAAGTGGTTTTTGTGCTGGACGACAAGACCCATCAGGTAACTTTGAAAGACGTAAAAACTGCGATGCAGGATAATAAATATATCATGGTCACCGATGGTCTGAAAGACCATGAGCAGGTAGTAGTGGCACCATACGGCGCTATAGCCAGATTGCTGGCCGACAAGACCAAGGTAAATGTGGTGGAAAAGGACAAGCTGTTTGAAGCTAAGAGTAAGGAATAAATATTGATAATTTTATAAGATTAGTTAATGATTTTACCGGTTGTAGCATACGGACATCCGATCTTAAGAAAGGTTGCAGAAAATATCACCCCCGAATACCCGGATCTGGCCAAGTATATCGCCGATATGTGGGACACAGTGTACAACAGCAATGGGGTAGGGCTGGCATCACCACAAGTGAATCGCCTGATTCGTTTGTTTATCGTCGATACCATACAAGTGGTAGAGGGATTTGATGACGAGGACAGGCGTAAGTACCCCAACGAGCAGCCTGTAAAGCAAGTGTTCATCAATGCGGTGAAAGTGACCGAGACCGGTGATAACTGGGCGTATAACGAAGGTTGCCTGAGTATTCCCAAGGTCAGGGAAGATGTGCAACGCCAGCGCCATGTGAGGCTGCGTTATATGGACGAGAATTTTGTGGAGCACGAAAAAGATTTCTACGGAATTACTGCCCGTGTGATACAGCACGAGTACGATCATATCGAAGGCAAGCTTTTTATAGACTACCTTTCTCCATTGAAGAAAAGGCTGATACGTAAAAAGCTGGACGATATTTCTTCCGGTAAGGTCAAGACCGACTACCGGATGTTGTTTTACAAATAGTTGGTGGTTTTCACCAGAGAAAAAGTGAATCGGGACAATACTTTACTTTGTCCCGCTGAATGATTATTTTTGGACGGCATTTATATATATGGCAAAGAAACCAGTTGTGAAGCAGGCTCCCGTTAGTAAGCCTAAAGCAGCACCCGAAGAAACACCCATTCCGATAGTCGAAGTAGACACCCGATTTCCAGCATGGCTATCGAGTTTTAAGTTCCAGGCGATTTTTATCGCGGTTTTGTCGTTTTTATTGTACATCAATTCGGTGAACAATGAATACGCCCTGGACGATACTGCGGTGATCCTAAAAAACGAGTATGTATATCAGGGTTTTGAAGGTATACCCAGTATCCTCACCAAGGATGCATTCGACAGTTATTACAAACAGTTTAAAACATCCAATCAACTGTCCGGTGGGCGTTACAGACCCTTGTCCATTGTCACCTTTGCCATAGAGCAACAGTTTATGGGTAAGGTTCCGGACAGCAAAATAGACAGCGTGGTGACCCATGCCGACGAAAAAGGGCCTCAGGAAAAAGTGCTGAATCACAATATGCACATCCGGCATTTTTTCAATGTCCTCTGGTTCACGGCAGCGGTTTTGGTTTTGTTGTATTTTCTACGGTATATCATTTTCCGAAGTAACCCGATCATGGCGTTTATCGCAGCTATTCTGTTTACGGTACATCCGATCCATACCGAGGTGATAGCTAATGTGAAGAGCCGCGACGAGATCATGTCTATTCTCTTCATGTGCCTTACCTATATAATGGCTTTCAAGTTCGTGGAGCACAAGAAAAAGTGGATGCTTGCTGTGGGTATGATCAGCTACTTCCTGGCCTATCTTTCCAAAGAGTATTCCATCACGGTCATGGTGCTGCTACCCCTTGCTTTTTATTTGTTCAACAGGATGTCCGTAGGCAGGAGTATTGTGGCCACGTTGCCGTTCGTACTGGTTACCGGCCTGTATATGTTTATCAGGTCCAGCATTGTGGCACCAATGAATCCGGACTCCAACAACGATCTGCTCAACAATCCGTATGCTGCTGCGTCGTGGAACGAAAAGATCGCCACCGAGATATCTACAGCATCAAACTATCTGCGCTTGCTGGTGGTGCCTTATCCGTTGTCGGCAGACTATTCTTATAACACCATACCCTATAAGGACTTTTCACATCCGCTGGTGTGGTTGTCGCTGCTGATACATACTGCGTTGGTATGGCTTTTTATTTACTACTTCAAAAGGAAGAGTGTCCTTGCTTTCGCTATCGGATTTTATATTTTTCACCTGATGCTGGTGTGTAATCTGTTTTTCGATATTGGCGCTACCATGGGCGAGCGTCTCATATTTCACTCTTCGGTCGGTTTTTGCATTGCGGTAGCCTGGTTGCTGGTGGAAGGAATAAAGAAGTTCCCATCTGAAGCAACGGGGAAAGCAGTGCTCGCCGGTTTTATGGTTTTGATAATGGGTTTGTTCAGTTTTATTACTGTAGACAGGAATGCACAATGGAAGAATAACTTCGTCCTTTTCTCTCACGACATTAAGAATTCACCCAACAGTGTGATCATCACAGCAAATGTGGCTTCTTCCTATATAGATATGTCTAACGTGGAAAAAGACTCGCTGAAGCGGGTAGACGAGCTGAATAAGGGTGTGGTATTATTGAAGCACGCCCTCACTTTTCACACGACTTACGTGATCGGGTATTTTAATCTGGGGTTGGCCTATTTTAAACTTGGTGAGGCCGACAGTGCGAAAAAGAACTTTGACGTGGTGCTGAATTATTATCCCAAGTACCCACGCCTGGGTGAATTTTACTACAATCTGGGGGTATTTTATTATCTGCACCAGAAAATGCAGCAGGCGGCAATATGCTGGCAAACCACGCTGTTGATAGATCCGCAAAACAAGGATGCCGTCAATGCGCTGAAGGTAATAGGCGCACCGGTGATGGCGTTGCGGCGATGAGAAAGGTACGGTCATAAAAAAAGTGCAGGTTTCGCTAAAAACGGAACCTGCACTTTTTTTTATGGGTATCAGGGTCAGTTATTCAGTGCGCCGGCTGCTACCCATTTTTTTACCTGTGTTATCTGGCAATCTGAAAGCTGGCTGGAACCCTGTGGCATTGCGTTATAGCCCGCCGAATGGCTGATGTCGCCAATTAGCCTGCCTGTTACTGCTGCATTGTAAACACTTGTGTAATCAGCCAGACTTCCGCCGGCCGCAGACGAATTGTTGTGGCATCCTGTACAGTATAGCTGCATCATCGGCGCAATAGTACCGCTGTATGTATACTGAGTGGTGTCGCAATTGTTGGTATAGCATGCTCCGCTGTCCAGGGCGCCGGTGGCAATCCATTGGCGGATAAGTGCGATGTCTGTTGCAGAAAGCGAACCGCCACGTGGCATTTTATTTTCTCCCGTACTCCATGATATTGATTCAAATATTTTGCTGGCTGCTGGATTTCCGGGTACGATGCCCTTGCTCACAATGTCGGCATAGCTGGTGAGTTTGTAACCACCCGCGCCGCGGTCGCCATGACAGCCACCCTTGGTACAGTTGGACTGAAATATGGGCAAAATGTCGCGTTCGAAACAGATGTTGGGGTCGGTGAAGCGCTGGCTCACCGGCAATACATAGGGCTGGTGGGTGCAAGAGTCTATAAAGATAAGTGCAGGTGCTGCCAGTGCAAGAACAGCAACAATCAGGTATCTGCGGTAGTTGGTCATAGTGGTTGGATTTGGTTTGTTGTCTGCAAAGATAAACGTGGTGAATGCTGCTTGTTGTATGTACGTACATCTTTTTAACAATTCTTGTTTCTCAGTATAGGCACGACCGATTGGGCTGTCTTGGGGCTTGGGGTGAATTGCCAAATTATCCGTTTTGAATTAATGAATAAGACAAATTGGAATAGGTTTTGACGGAAGTAGCCGTTGATTGTCAGAATTTCTGCCAAATTTACAGAGCGTTAACAATGGCATACAG
>CAIYJV010000388.1 GCA_903926605.1 uncultured Bacteroidota bacterium | reverse complement strand
TGGTCTTTACAAAAATATTTATATTATTATCATGTCCGTAATGCACAATGGGCAGGTCTTCTATGAATTCTACCGCCCGGCGGCCATTCCACTTGTATACGGCTTCCTTGGCGCTCCACGCCAGTGTGAATAGTTTGGGGTCGTGCAGCAGCAATTGCTGTTCTTCATCCGACAGGAATTTGTGCTTTATGTTTCCTATCCTTGGGTGCCAGGTCTGTATGTCTATACCCGCCTCATTATCCGGGTCTATGGCCACCGCCACATATGGCCAGGAGTGCGAAATGGAAAAAAAATGAGCATTATCCGTTATCCGGGGTTTGTCGTGCTCGTCGCGCGCTATCTGGTGCAGGGGGAATTCTGCCTCCAGATGCCGCAGCAGGAACCTGCCCGCCAGATGTTCTATCCGGCGTTTCTCATTGTTGATATCGGGTGTAAGACCGGTTTGCTCCGCAAAAAACGCTTCCGGCTCCTCCACCTTCCATATGGCTGCGCGGCCATCATCACCCAAATCCCATTCTTTAAATAGCGGCATGCTGTAAAGGTAAGCGATACCGCGGCACAACAGCAAGTCATGCATCACCCTCGGGCGGCGTCAAAGCCCATAAGGGCAATCCATTGCGGTTGCCCTGGTCTGTGGTCGCAGCATACTTACCGGGATAGCCCCCGGGCATCAATACCATCCCTCCATCGGTAAATTCATGCTACAACTTCCATCCCGGACGCTCGAAATGGCAGGTATAGCCATATGGGTGCTTCTGCAGATAGTCCTGATGTTCGGCTTCTGCATTCCAGAAATCAGTGGCAGGCACAACCTCTGTTACGATCTTGCCCGGCCACTTGCCCGATGCGTTCATTTCGGCGATCAGCGCATTTGCCGTATCGCGCTGCGCATCACTGTTACAGAATATGGCCGACCTGTATGATGTCCCGATATCATTGCCCTGCCTGTTGCGCGTGGTGGGGTCGTGTATCTGAAAAAAATACTCCAGCAGCTTGCGGTAAGGCAAGCGCTCAGTATCGAAGGTTACCTCGATACCTTCGGCATGTGTGCCGTGATTACGGTAAGTGGCATTGGCCACATTGCCGCCGGTATAACCCACAACCGTTGAAATAACACCCGGCTGATGCCTGATCAGCTCCTCCACACCCCAAAAGCAACCACCGGCCAGAATGGCCTTCTCTGTATTCATGCAGCAATCATTTTTATTAAAATTAAAGGTAAGCTACAAACGTTTGCCACAACGCAGGCAATTGTAAAACCAAAGCCATAAACCCGAATCGCCGGAACGCATATTTTCAATATTTCATATATTTGTATGGCATGGGTGACCAGATGTACCAATGCTGATTGATATACCCAAAACTAAACTATGGAGCCAACGACCAACAACAGCGAAGATCTGAAATACTACCATGGCACCAAGGCCAGCCTGAACGTGGGCGACCTGATTGCGCCGGGCTTCAGCTCTAATTTCGGGAAAGGCAAAAAAGCGCTGTATGTATACCTTACCGCCACCACCGATGCA
>CAIYJV010000387.1 GCA_903926605.1 uncultured Bacteroidota bacterium | reverse complement strand
CCAGAGCAGAAGTCCGCAAATATGTGAACTACTATACGCCCGAACAAATGCACGTGCTGGATGTGAAACCCGGACTTACCGATTTCGCAGTGCTGGATTTCTATCACAAAGAAGAAGAGATCCTCAGAAACAACCAGTCTAACTTTGAGGAAGTATACATAAACTACATCATGGTTGAAAAAAACAAGCTCAACCTGAAATATATGGAAAACGTGTCCTTCAAAACAGACGTCGGAATAATTTTAAAGACTCTAAGAAAGATCGTGTTCAGAAACTAGTGCCCTGCACAAGCTATGAGCGTGTACTTCCTACAGACTTTCCTACCAAAGGAACGAGGCGTTATGACGAACAAACGAATCATTTTTTTACTCTTTTCGTTGCTATTGTTGTGGGGACCACAAATGCAGTGTTCCTACGCACAAGGCCTTGCTCTGCCCTTGAAAAATGAGTATGTTTATCTACTGGACCGGCTGGAAACTAGGAGCGGACGTCTTTGCGACACATTATGTCTTAGTAGTCAAACGGAGTACTATAACCAAGCCGCCGCCTTTGCACAAACCCAACTGAAGGATGCCGAAAACACTTTGTCGCACTACGACCGGCTCGACCTGCAAAGATTCCTCGCGGCGCAAGTCTCCGGGGATTCCACCAGTCTTCCTGGCCGGAATTTTTATGCGGTTCCGGGAAATTTATTTTCCCTCAGGTCTAGCCACTTTAATCTGACTATAAACCCGGTCTTCAGCAGTCAGATAACCACTCAAACCGGCGATGCCTCCGGAGTGCTGTTCATGCTATCCTACGGTGCCCAAATAAACTGCAGTATAGCAAACAGGTGGAGTGTGAATCTGAATATTGACCGAGTCCAGGAGCAACTGCCCGGTTTTCTGAACACATACACCCGCCAAATGCATGCCATTCCAGGCATCGGCTATTACACGGGTAGCGGGAACTACCAGTATTGGAACAACACCGGATACATTAGCTACACCCTTATTAAAAACCACCTGGATATTGCCGCTGGACGCGGGAAGAATTTTGTAGGAGACGGATTGCACTCAATATTCCTGAGTGACAACTCAGCGCCCAGCGATTTTGCAAAAATCAATACACGCATCTGGAAATTCAACTACGAAAACCTGTTCATTGCACTTACTCCTGAATATGGAAACATTAACCAACTTTCGTCCAAGTCCTACATGGCCATCCACGATCTGTCTGTAAACCTGACTCGTTGGCTGAATGCAGGCGTGTTTGAAACCATAGTGTTCAGCAGGCCGGGTTCGTGGGAAGTGGACTACCTGAACCCTGTGGTTTTCTACCGCTACACAGAACGTACCAATGGCAGCCCGGACAATGCACTTTTGGGATTTACCCTCAAAGCAGTGATCGCTAAACACCTACAACTTTACGGGCAGTTCATGCTGGACGAGTTCACACAGAAACAGTTTTTTGGTGGCCACGGCTACTGGGCCAATAAATTTGGGTTTCAGGCCGGAGCAAAATATTTTGATGCGTTTGGTGTGAAAAATCTGGATCTGCAAGCAGAAGCCAACGCGGTGCGCCCATATACCTACGCTCACAGCGACACAGTGATCAATTACACCAACTACAATCAGCCATTGGCAGACCCCTGGGGCTCGGGTTTCATTGGTGTAACAGGACGGTTAAAATACCGTATTGCCGACAAGTGGGATCTTGTTGCGAACGGCAGTTTCTACACGCGTGGCGCAGACACAGCCAACATAAACTTCGGTAACAACCCCCTATTGAATTATACAACCAGAAACAGGAATTTCGGAGTGCCGTGGATTAGTGGCGTACGCACCAATTGCCTCATGGTGGGTGTTAATCTCAGCTACCGGCTATATCATGATCTGTACTTAGATCTGGGCGGCGCTATGCGAAACTTCACCAGCCAGACCCCGGATATTCCGTTATCTTCGGTCTCAGGCACCACCACCGGTAACAATATGCAGGCATGGTATTATTTCGGAATCCGCCTCAACGCCACAAGAAGAGCTTATGATGCGTACTTTTGACAATCGAAACTTTAATTCTTATTTAGCGGTATGCGGTTCGGCGATGTAGTAGGACAACAGGAAACCAAACAAGGCCTTATCAGGATGTGGGAACACAACCAGTTGCCGCATGCCATACTCATAACTGGTGCCGAGGGCACAGGCGGCTTGCCCTTGGGGCTTGCGCTTGCCCAGTATATTATGTGCGAGCATCGCACGGAAACAGATTCGTGCGGTGTATGTGCAAACTGCACTAAAATAACCCGGCTCGAACACGCCGACCTGCATCTAAGTTTCCCCAGCACCAAATGGAAGGAAAGGCACCCAACAGTGAGCAGAAATTACATCCGGGAATTCAGGGAATTTGTAAAACAAACTCCCTACGGAACGGTGTATGAGTGGCTGCAGTTTATTGAGGCCGAAAACAAGCAGGGTAACCTGTCGGCAGATGAATGCAACGAAATACTGGAAAGACTGAACCTGAAAACCTACGAAGGCGGCTCAAAGGTTCTGGTAATGTGGCGCCCCGAATACCTGGGCAAGGAAGGTAACAAACTGCTGAAAATGATAGAAGAACCGCCAGCAAATACCTTCCTGATATTTGTGGCCGAACAGCCCGAAGATATACTTGCCACCATAAGGTCGCGAACACAGACCATAAAACTACCACCACTAAAAACCAACGATATCGCAGACGCGCTGATACGACGTAGTGGCACAGACACTTTGCAGGCGGCGCGGGTAGCCGCGCTGGCCATGGGCAGCTACAACAGGGCACTGGAATACAACCATTCTACGGAAAACGACCTTTTTGAAGACGTAAGAAAATTATTCAACGGGCTCTATAAAAACAATGGGGTAGACCTGACTTCTCTGTCCGAAGATTGGTCTAAAAAAGGACGGGAGCAACAAAAATTTGCACTTCTATATGTGGTGCATTTACTGGAAAATGCGCTGCGGCATACTTACCTGGGCAACCAGCCGGTAAACCTGCCACAAGTGGAGGCCGATTTCGTGTCCAAGCTTGTGGCTATGCATATAGAGGCCGAATCAATCGCCGCAATGGTCGATACTATAACCAACACAATATATTACATCGAACGAAACGCCCACCAAAAAACTCAAATGCTGGCTATGATGATCCGACTACACTACATCGTACAGCGTAAAGAAATACCTGTTTAAACTGAAAAAGATGGCGGTGAGCAATCTGCACCGACCGTCATTTGATTAGCGTTTTTTTAACAACATTTAATTTACTTTTGTTATACGTTATTAACTAATTT
Organism: uncultured Bacteroidota bacterium; assembly: GCA_903926605.1. Lineage (GTDB taxonomy): Bacteria > Bacteroidota > Bacteroidia > Chitinophagales > Chitinophagaceae > CAIYTT01. The sequence goes on along the minus strand of CAIYJV010000387.1, from coordinate 2,103 downwards.
GACTTATGTTGAAATTCATGAAGTACAAAATTCTCCTTCCGCTGTCCATACTGGGCCTGTTCGTTGCCATTCTGTCTTTTCGCTATGTAGCAAAGGCCCGGCAGTCGTCTGAAGAAAGAAGGTCTATTGTAATAGAAACTGCAGTAAAGACTATCGAATCCATTCATTTCTCACCCCGCCCTATCAACGATTCTTTCTCTGCAAGGGTGTACCACATGTTGCTCAACCAACTGGATCCGGATAAATTATTCTTTACAGAACCGGAAATTTCCGTACTAAAAAAATATCAGTTCAAAATAGACGATGAAATAAGAATGGGCTCTATTGAGTTCTTTGACTCTATTGATGCCATATATCTGCGCGGAATGGACAGGGCTGAAAAAATTTATCCGGTGTTACTAAATGAGCCCTACACTTTTACTGCGGACGAAAAACTGAATCTCGATCCCGAACAAAACGCGAACGCAGCTAACGCAACAGAGTTAAACTTGCGTTGGCGCAGGTTTCTCAAGTACCGCGTGCTGGCCAAGTATATCGACTTAAAAAACGAACAGGATAAGAAAAAAGAAAATAAAGACTCTGCTGCCGCGGTATTGAAGACCGAAGCTCAACTGGAAACTCAGGCCCGCGAAGAAGTTAAAAAAAGCTATGTACGGTGGTTTAAGAGCATGCACAAAATTAAAGACAACGACCGGTTTACCTGGTATGTGAATGCCATAACCACTAACGAAGACCCGCACACCGAGTATTTTCCGCCTGAAGAAAAAAAAGGGTTTGACGAGTTGATGAGTGGCAGCTTCTTTGGCATAGGTGCTCAACTGAAACCGGAAAATGACAAGACAATGGTGACTGCCATCATAACCGGAAGTCCATCCTGGAAACAAGGTGAGCTTAAAGCCGGCGACGAAATAACGAAAGTAGCACAGGGTGCCAACCCACCGGTGGATATTGCCGGCTATGAACTAAACGACGTGGTGAAACTGATAAGGGGCGAAAAAGGAACCGAAGTGCGGCTGACCGTAAAAAAACCGGATGGCAGTGTAAAAATTGTTTCCATCATACGCGGTGTGGTTCAGCGCGACGAGACATTTGCCAGATCAGCCATCATAAAAGCGAAAGGCGGTGATATCGGCTATATCTATTTACCGGAATTTTATGCAGACTTCAACCATACCAGTGGCAGAAGGTGTGCAGTGGATGTAGAAAACGAAGTGAAAAAACTGAAGAAAGAAGGAGTAGCCGGTATCATACTAGACCTGAGAAACAATACCGGTGGATCGCTGGGCGACGTAGTGGATATGTCGGGCGTATTCATTGGCCGCAACCCGGTGGTACAAGTCAAAGGCAACCACTCCGCACCTGCTCAGTTGTGGGCGCAGAGCACCGACACCGCATTGTATAGCGGCCCTATGGCTGTAATGATCAACGAAAACAGTGCGAGTGCGTCTGAGATCCTGGCAGCGGCCATGCAAGACTACAAACGCGCAATAATCGTCGGTTCCACTTCGTGGGGAAAAGGCACGGTACAAAAAATGCGCTCGCTGGACGATGTGCTGGACCCTCTGACTCGTCTGCAAATGCAGAATGATACCGATGGAGCCGACGGCCAATACATTGGCTCCATAAAAATAACAGAAGAGAAGTTTTACAGGGTCAACGGAGGTTCTACGCAGTTAAAAGGCGTGACACCAGACATCGTGCTTCCCGATATTTTTGAACTCGAAGACGAAGACATGGGCGAACGCCACAACAAAGCCGCATTGAAATGGGACGAGATTCCGCCAGTACCCAAGCTGAATGCACAGGACCATATTGGCAACACAGATCAACTGGCCAGCCTGAGCAGATCGCGCGTGAAAGGCAATATGTACTTTAAACTGATGGAGGAAAACGCTTCACTTGTAAAAGCGCGCCGCGACAATAAGGTGGTACCCCTTAAAGAAAGTGAGTTCCGGAAAGAACAGGAACAAATGATCAACATGGGTAAAAAACTCGAGGAAGCCCAGAAGAATGCAGATAAGATGGAAATGACGAACCCCGGCGCCGATCTGGAAAGGATAAATCTGGATAGTGCATCAGTCGCAAAAAACAAAGAATGGCTTG
>CAIYJV010000386.1 GCA_903926605.1 uncultured Bacteroidota bacterium | reverse complement strand
TGCTCATGGGATGTAACGCAACGCTCGCAACCATTGACCGCCGATATGGCCAGACTCATCATTTCGAACAAAGCCTTGCCCAACACCGGGTTCAGCATCAGCCCCATTCTCAAACCCAGCGGTGTATTGTTATAGTATTCGTTGTTGTGCATAAAGTGACGGAAACGATACACCACATTGTTCACATTCATAAGCGATACACAGGCATGCACTTCACCCAATTCGGCCTCACTTGCGCCCTCACGAACTGCGATCTTTTCAAAAGCGGTGGTCAGGGTATTGTTTTTCTCGTTTGCGGCAATTGCCAGAGCAAGTAATGCGGCCTGTTTGCGTTGCAGATTGGCACTGCCCAAAACAGTGGCTACGTTCAGTTTCAATTCTTTCAGATATCTGCTGTTTCCTGCGGCCATCGCAACCAGCGAGGGCGAAGTAAAAGAGGATTCAATACCCAGATCGTTGAGCAGATTTGTCACTGTTTCATTATCAATTGGAGTGTTCATATTTGCCAGTTTGTGTTTTATTGACACAAAGCTAAGTTGAATACCCACAAAAAATCAGCATTCTCCGATAGAGAATGCTGATCAACGTGTTTAAATATTCAATTACACTATTCAGAAATAATAATCCTGGCTTCGTACTTGGTGGTTTTTGTGGCAGCGGTGAACGAATACAGACCTCCCGGCTCGTCCATCGCAAATTCAACCGGCTTGTTAGCCGCGATCTGGAACTGTTTCACCACCTTGCCCTTCGCATTGGTAATTGTCACTTCAGCGTTCTCCTCAAAATTAGTTTTGAGCAGAATAGTGAATGACCCCTTTTCCTCGTTTGGATACACGCTGATGGCCGATGTATTGGATACGTAATTGTCTTTTAGCCTTCTGTTGGTGCTTTTCACGACCATAAGTGCACGACGGTTTTTGGCACGACCTGTACGAGTGTGGTTGTTTCCTACAGGCATACGCTTACCATGACCACGGGCACGAAGCCTGTCGGCTGGAATACCCTGTTTCATCATATATGCTTTTACCGACTCGGCACGTTTTTTAGACATGGCGATATTGGCTGCCGCAGGCCCCTGATTATCGCTGAAACCATCAATAGTAAGGATGGTTTCCGGATTTTCTTTCATGGTTTGGGCAATACTCTGCAAATATTTATGCGACGATTTATTAAGTGTTGCTTTATTGAAATCAAAATGAATCTGCTTACGGTCGAGCTCCGTAATCACCGAGGTATGAATATTGCGGTTCTTCACTTCCGGCACAGACTGTCCGCCGCGATTGCCCCCGTTACCACCGATCTGAAGTCTGCCTCCACGCTCCATTTCCGGCGTCACGGCCACAGAGTCAGGACACCCGTGGTTGTTTGCGTTGCCAGGCAGGAACGGACAAGCATCCAGATTGTCTGGAATTCCGTCACCATCACTGTCGGGACAACCACTGAATTGTGCCAGTCCCGGCTGACGCGGGCAGCTATCTGTACGATCGGGTATGCCGTCGCCATCGGTATCGGGACAACCGTTAAAAATAGCTAGTCCGGGTTCATTTGGACAAGCGTCATTTTTGTCCATAACACCATCACCATCCGTATCCGGGCAGCCATGAAACAGGAGCAGGCCGTGCTGATGGGGACAAGAGTCTTCGGGGTCGGGTATGCCATCCATATCGCTGTCGGGGCAACCGTTAAACTGCTCGGTGCCAAATTCGTTCGGACAACGATCCACTTTATCCGGAATTCCGTCATGATCATGGTCTTTCTGCTTGCCGAATGTGTACCGCACGCCCACGTTTAGTCCATAGATCAGGTCTGTATACTGAGACGCAGTGTTGAGTAGAGACGAATACTGCCCCACTTTGTCCGTGATTCGATATTGAACCGGTGTTGCATTATTGGTAGACTGCCATGTTAGAAACGGACCCGCATTCAACGTCACATTTTCACTGAGATACCAAGTGAGCGAAGGCTGGAAAATAAAACCAAGTGTACCAGCTTTGAAAGTAACATGACCGGTAGTGCTGGTCGGGCGCTGTGCAATGCCCACGTTATAGCCCTGCGACCTCAATTGATCGAACCATTGACCCACGTTGGTCGATTTTGAACCTGCTTTCGTGTACAGAATATCTCCAACTGAATAAGGTAGTGTATTATCGTACACGAACTGCGCAGACTGTGACGAGTACTGGTAAATTGCCTCGTAATCGAATGCGGCGTTCGTATTGTAACGATTCTGAAGCACAACGTTGTAAAGCAGCCCGGCATCTAATGAAAACCCAAGCCTGTCCTGAAGCTTGGTTTTATATTTGAACACCAGCGGTATACTTACATTGGTGGTCAGGATCGTCTCCTGTACAGAATGAGAAGTACTTACGATTTGCCGGAAAGTGTTGCCGGATGCATCCCACGATTGATAGGCTACATCCAGATTGGACAATTGAAGTTTGCTTGACTGCAACATGCACATCACGCCCAAGCCAACACCATAATGGCCTTTCTTGTCAAAAAAATAACCAACCTGCCCGTCAAATCCATAAGCGGCACCATTTGAAAATTTCGGTGTGCCCGCATTGGCCGTGAGTGGGTTGCTGTAACCATTTGTAAGGTTGATGGCTGAAATAGTTTGGCTCATCAACCCACCCCGAATATTGAAATCGAAACACCAGGGTGCTGCAACATTTTGAAAATTCAAAGAATCGGATTTAGGAATTGTTTGAGCATAACCTTTGATTGCCATGCCCAGCACCAGGAAAATTATAAACTTAGCTTTCTTCATTTTTCGTCTGTTGGAGTCACTTTTTCAGGCATACATAGAAATAATATTATTCCTTGTGATTTTCAAATTTCAAATCACCTGATCGAAATGGTTTTGAAGCAATTTAAAATTCATAATGGATTTAATAAATTACTACTTGTGCAAAAATAGCAGATATTATTTTATTCCGCCAATTTTTATGATTTTTATTGCACTTGCAAGACCATTCCCTTTTATGATTCCCAGCATGTAAAATCCATCTGCTAAGTTTGAGATGTCTAACTTAACTGGCCCGTCATATTTTACCTGACTCACAAGTTTCCCGGAAGCATCACAAATACCGATCAGAATATCTGTCTGCACAACACCACCTACCTCCACTGTAACCGACTTGTCCGCGGGATTGGGGTAGGCATTGACCACCGGTTCTTCCATTGCATTCACATTGGTTACCGCAGTGGGTGCATTGTAGTATGATTTTTGCGCACAGCCATTCTTTACCGTTTTTACCCAGTAATATTTATGTGTGAAGTCAGGATATCGGTTGTAGTAGTTCTGGTTGATCTCACCTGCAAAATTCGTAGATGCCAAAGTAGCGGCATCGTCGTAGCCCCACTGGTAAGAATCTGCCAGGTACAGCATCGAAACAAAGTTGTAGTTATCATACGTTACTGTCACCTGCCCTGCGGCAATAGGCTCAATCACAAGATTCACAGTATCGGCGCTTACACAAGCATAGCCGGTATACCCTGTTTGTAGAATTACCGACGAATTTCCCGTTGTATTGAAGTTAACAATGCATATCATTTTGTCAGCGCTCACTGTCCAAATATCCGCGTTCACCACGCTCCAGTTATAATATGTGCCCAAAGTTGGCAGCGCAGACGCTGCAAACTGCTGGTAAAGCGTATTGTCGCAAAGGGTGAGCGCCGGCGAACTGGCTATTGGTGTTTTGACCGGCAACGACTCTACCGGTACTTTGAGATACTGTGTGTCCCGGCACCCGTGCCCTGACAGGGCGAACAAATACAGAACTGTGTCTATTCCCGCACCCGAATAATACAAGGTCTCTGAAACTGAGCCGATACCACTAGCGGAATACGGAGCAACATCAGGAGAAGGGTTCCGATACCAATGTGCTGTGGCAGTGCTGTCGGATAATACAGTGGTGTACTCGAATGCAGTACCCGAGCATATAACGGGTGTTTTTAGAGGCCCTGAAATGGACGGCAGCGGAAGAACCCTAACCAGATGATAACTCGTATCATGACAACCAACGTTATCTGTACCTACTAACGTATAAGTAGTGGTCCCGGTTGGGCTGGCTTGCACCTGCCCGCAGCTATTGCAGTCAAGTCCCACCGAAGGTGACCACACATAACCAACGCCACCTGTAGCGGTAAGGGTGTCTGCCAAACCAGCGCAAACCGAATCCCTGCCCGTGACAACCAATGGCTTCATGGACGTAACAGAATCGCGCAAACTGAAGTCAGAAACGCACCCGTGCACCGAAGTACCTGTAACAGTGTAAACAGTGGTAACCAGGGGTGACGCATAAGGATTGTCACAGTTGGTGCAACTAAGGCCCAACGCCGGCTGCCACGTATATGTAGCTGCACCCGAAACTTGTATCCTGCCACCAGCATACTTACAGATCAAAGTATCGTTGCCCACTAAAACAGGCTTTGGGTTGACAGTAACAACGCGTCGCGCAGCACAACTGCCGATGGTATAAGCGACCGAAGTGGTATCGGAGGTTGTTATACCCGACAATACTCCCGTCACCACCCCTCCGCTTATCGTGGCCACAGAAGCATTTCCTGTGCTCCACGAGCCACCGGTACCCGACTCTGTAAATGTTATCGTTGAGGACTGGCAAACCGAGTCTTGAGATCCTGAAAGCGGACCAGGCTGAACCGCAACCGAAAGCGAAGTCGTGGCAGTGCAATTGCCTACCGTATAAGTCAGCGAGGAACTCCCAACCCCAGTGGCTACTAGTTCAAGAATGTTTGATGCCAGTGTATCTGCGCTGAATATGCCTGTGGTGCCCAGACTCCATACCCCTCCCGTCACTACATTAGTCAGCGTTGTAGAAGTGGAGTTGCAGATCATCTGGTTCCCGCCCACTATCGCGGGTGGCTGCACATTAATTGTGACCGTAGTATATGCAGTACAACTGTTGATACTGTATGCAACATGAGCAATTCCCGGAGTAATTCCGGTAACAACCCCCGCCGGAGTAATGCTGGCGCGGGTCGGGTCAGTATTGGTCCAGATTCCGCCGAGTGAGTCGTTCGTAAGGCCGACCGAGTCCAAATTGCATATAGCCACATTGCCACCGGTTATTGGTGCCGGCTGAGGCGCTACCACCATAGGCAAATCCGATCTGCAGTTCGCATACACATAACTCACCGTATCCAAGCCTACACTGTGTGTATAGAGTACACCAGAAATACTGTCAACAGTTGCTACCAGTGGATTGGTGGATCGCCATTTCCCAAACGACAATATATTACTTAGTGAAACTGCCGAAAAATTGCATACAGGTCCTGAAATTCCGAAAATAGGCCCTGGCTGGGGATTCACGGTCACCGAAAGCGCAGTCATACAATTACCCAAAGTATAACTCACAACACCCATTCCGGTCGCATGTGCCGTGAGCACGCCCGAAGTACTGATACTGGCAATACCAGGCGTAGAGGAACTCCATGTGCCGCCACTCACCAGATTGCCAAGCGTAGCCACTTGGCCGCCACACAATATAGTAGGGCCAGTTACACTGTCGGGTTGCACATTCACTGTTACAATAGTCGAAACACCGCAGTTGCCAATTTTGTATCTGATGGTTACTGTGTCCGCCCCAAAACCTGTGAGAATACCATTTGCCGGATTAATGCCTGCTACCGAGCCATTGTTGCTCGACCATACTCCCGAGGCCGTACTGTCAGTAAGTGTAATAGTATGCCCCTTACACACATGAAATGTGCCGTTTATGGGCTTGGGTTGTGTATTTATTGTTATCTGGCTCGATGCATAGCAACTACCCAGGGAATAAGTGAGCGAGGCAACACCGGAACCCAACGCACTCACGTTAATGCCGGATGGGCCTGCCGACGTAGCAATGAGTGTCGGTGTGGATGTAGACCACGATCCTCCAGGGGTACTCTCCGTATATACCCTGGTCGTTCCTTTGCAAATACCGGTTTCACCTACAATTGGCGCCGGCGTAACATTTACAGTAAATGGTATTTTGGCATAGCAGCCTGTGCCTGCCAGGGTATAGGTGATCTGGGTGGTACCTGGCGAAATTCCGGTCACCATCGCAGAATCGCTGCCATACGCAGTTACCGTTGCCAGTGCTGGCAGCGAAGCAGACCATGAACCACCCAGCGTACTGTCTATCAATATGGCACGTCCAAGCCCCGAAGCACAGACACTATTTGTACCGGAAATATTCTTGGGCAATGGATTTATAGTAACCACAGTGACTCTGTAGCATCCTGTACCGGATAATGTATAGGTGACCTGCGCCGAGCCACTGCTTATGCCGCTCACAATACCTGTGGCCGGGCCCACCGTTGCTACACTGGCCGGCGCAGCAGACCAAACCCCTGTGGCCGGGCTGCTATTGAGTGTGGTGGACGACTGCCCCCCCGCGCAAATTGGGCTATTTCCGGAAATAGCAGACGGAAGTGCGTTCACCGTAAAAGGATAAGTAGCATAACATCCGGTAGCCGGAATGGTGTACGTAACAATGGCTATTCCGTGGGACACTCCTTTCAACAGGCCAGAGACACCATTCACCACGCCTATTCCTGTATTGCTTACAGACCACACTCCACTGCCCGGTGAGCTGCTCATTAAGACAGAATCTTCGTAAGACTCGCAAACGTTGTTGGGTCCGGAAATAGCCGATGGCATGGGGTTCACGGTAGCGGTCCGGTGATTGTAACAGCCTGTGGCCGCATTGGTAAACGTAATTTCCGGATTTCCCGCAGTAACACCGGTAAGAATACCGGAGGCAATACCGATCGTGGCTTTGCTAGTATCGCTAATGCTCCAGATGCCACTTCCGCTTGCGTTGGTCAAAATGGCGGAGTTTTCATTACCCTCGCATACCACAGGCGTACCGAGTATACCGGTCGGCTTGGGATTTACGGATATCGGGAAGGTAGCAAAACAACCCAATCCCGGCAACCTGTAGGTAATGGTGGCCGCGCCTGCCGAAACGCCCAAAACCACCCCGGAGACAGCGTCTACCGAAGCATGCGAAGAACTGCTGCTAATCCAGGTGCCTCCCGGTATGTTCACAGAAAGCGTATCCGGATTCTCATAGGCTTCGCAAACAAACCCATTTCCTGTAATGGGGCCTGGAGTGGCATTTACAGTGGCAACCACAGTTTGATAACACCCCGTAAGAGAATAAGTATAGGTTATGATAGGATTGCCCGCAACAACTCCCACCAGTCCGCCCGAGGTAGCGTCAATAGTAGCCAGCGTATTGTCGCTGCTGGTCCAGGTTCCCGGAGCAGACCCATCATGCAGCATCACTGAATTCTGTCCGGCAGCGCAAACCGATGGAATTCCTGTAATAGGTGCTGGCTTCGCCCGAACTGTAAAAGGTAATATCCTGTAACAGCCGGTACCCGGGTTGGTGTAAGTAATATTCAGGGTTCCGGGTGCAACTCCGGTCACTACCCCACTTGCAGCGTCAATCAATGCAAGCGCCGAATTACTCAACGTCCATACGCCACCAGGGAGAGAGTCGCTTAGCGTGTCGGCGGTCTGGCCAGCTTCGCAGACAAAATTGCTTCCTGATATCAGGGCCGGCCTGGGATTTACAGATGCAACCGTTGTCGCATAGCATCCAGTCGCATTCACCTTATAAGTTATGGTCGCCACACCGCTGGTCACTCCGGTCAGTACGCCGGTTGTCCCGTTTGCTACAACCGTTGCGGTGGAACTACTTGACCAACTTCCGCCCGGCGTCACATCAGCAAGAGTGGTGGTCGTTTCACTTGCTTCACACACTACCGCGACGCCGGTAATGTTTGCAGGCAGTGGTTGTACCGTTCCGGTGACTGTGGCATAACAACCGGTGGCATTATCCTTGTAATAAATCAAAGTTGATCCGGCATTAACACCCGTCAACAAACCGCTGATGCTGTCTATCCGGGCTGTTGAAGTATCGGCCGTAATCCACCGGCCGCCTGTCGTAGCGCTGCTCAGCGTCACAGAATTTTGCAATCCCGCGCACACCGAAGCAGTACCTGAAACCGGTGCAGGCCTTGGGTTGACCGTAAGAGCGAATAAAGAATAACATCCCGATGCGGTGAGAGTATAAGAAATATTTGCAGTACCTGCAGTTACACCATTCACCACCCCACTCACACTATTTACCACAGCGTTTGCCGTATTAGAGGAGGACCAGGTCCCCGGACCGCTAATATCGGAAAGCGTGTCGGAGCCTTCTCCATTTTCACACAATGCCGGTGCTCCGGAAATCGGGGCTGGCACCTGATTTACCGTCAACACCGCGGTACGGTAACAGCCACTGACCGATCCCGTATAAGTAACAATCGGGTTCCCTGGCTGGATGCCGGAAACAGCACCTGATACCGGGTCTACCGTAGCAATTGTGGCATCGTTTAATGACCACGTTCCCGGAGAGGTGGTATTATGCAAAATCGAGGGCAATTCACCGGCTTCGCAAATTTTCAAGGTGCCGGTAATAGCTGCCGGACGCGCCATTACGGTCACTATCACAGTCCTGTAACAGCCTGTACCAGCTGCCGTATAGGTGATACGTGGTGTTCCACTTGTCACACCGGTGACTATACCCTGCAACGAATCTACTGTACATAGTGCAGTGTTGCCAGATTTCCAGATACCACCTGATATAGAATCTGTGAGTGTAATGCTGCCTTCCCCGGCTTCACATACGGATGTCAAACCCGAAATTATGGCTGGTCTGGCATTCACGGTGAGCGGGATTGTGGTATAACAACCTGTCGCACTTATTTTATAGGTCAATGTTGCATTCCCCACAGTAACACCTGTCACCGATCCGGTAGTGGATCCTATGGTAGCCACTGCCGTCGTACTGCTGCTCCAAAGTCCGCCGGCTGTGGAATCGTAAAGCGTTGTGTGATTTTGACCTGCCTCGCACACTGCTGCCACGCCAGTTATAGAATCCGGCAAACTAAATACGGTCACCGTCTGTGTCCGGTAACACCCTGTTGTCGGTAGCGTATAACTGATCGTGGTGGCCCCGGTTGCATGCCCTGTCACCACACCGGAAACAGAATCAATTCTTGCTATTGTTGAGTCTGCCGATGTCCAGATTCCCGTCGCAGTTGCACTGTGCAATGTAGATTGAGTTTCACCATTGGCACACAATACTGTGCCCCCTGTAATTGAACCCGGAAGACCATAAACGTTAATAGTCACGGTACGTGTGCAGCCTGTTACTGGCATGGTATAGGTTACAACGGCCGACCCGCTGGCATATCCCGTGGCATAACCTGCAGCTGAATCAATTTTTACTTTTGTAGTATCGGACACAGACCAGTAACCACCTGCCAGGGAATCTGAAAGTGTGATTGTATTCTCGGAGTTTTGGCACAATGCCGAAATACCGGCAATAACTGATGGCTTGGGATTAACGGTCACAATCTGCAATGCAGAACAACTACCCTTGGTATAAGAAATGGTTGTGAGTCCTGCACTATGTCCAACTACTACGCCAGCGGCTGTTACAGTTGCTATTGTACTATTTGCGGAACTCCAGGTTCCACCTGTGGTTGCCTCTGAAACCGTAGTACTGCCCAAATTGCACACAGCTGCATTGCCGGCAATGGCATCTGGTTGAAGATTTACAGTGAAAATAGCGGTACTGGTACAATTACCAATTGTATAAGATATTATCGCCGTCCCCTGCGAAACTCCGGTGACAACGCCCGAGGCATTCACCGTTGCCACTGCGGTATTCTGACTACTCCAAATACCGCCACCCGTACCATTTGCCAGTGTGGAATTGAATCCCGCACAAGCCGACAATATGCCAGAGATCGCAGTGGGCGTCGGATTCACATATACGGTCACAGGAATTGAATCAACGCAGCCATGCCCGGTGATGCCTGTCAATGTGTAGGTTGTGGTAACAGTAGGGTTTGCAACCGGATTAGACTTTGTAGTGGACGATAATCCATATGCCGGCGACCACACCCATGCGTTGGCCCCGCTCACAGATACCGTAACCGACGCCCCTTTACAAATACTGTCCGTTGGTGCAAGAATCACTGGTTTGGGTCGCACTTGTACGGAGTCTTTTGCATACACGGTCACAGAACAACCAGTCGATGTCTGGTAAATTGTAACCGAAGGATGGTAGGTGCCGGCAGCCGGATAGCTGGTCACAAAACCTGAAGTATCATTCCTGTATGTGGCCGATCCGTACCCACTTTGCCAAAAAAACGGCGTATCGACCCCGGGTGTAAGAGACGAACTCACAAGATGTAATAGTATGGGGGCACCCATGCAGACTGTATCCGGTATCATGGATAATGTGCCTGTCGGGCCGCCAATACTTACGGTGTTCCGCACCGTGTCCTTGCAACCCAGCGTATTTGAATCTATCAACGTTACTGTATAAGTACCGGGATAGTTATACGTAAAGGTCGGGCTCGTATTGGAAGAAGTGACCAGCGAGTCCACACCAAATTTCCACTTGTAGAAATTCGCAGAAACAGAAGAGGAGGTATTGACCGTATGAACCGTAAGTGGTGGGCATCCGGCAAATGCTATCCCGGAGAAGTTGAAGCCAGCGTTCACGCTGGAATTTCCGATTTGCACAAAATTGCTTCGTATGCTGGTATCCCTGCAGCCAGACATCATCCCTCCTGTGCCATCTGAGATGGTGATCAGCGTATCGGAATAGGTGCCGTTCTGAAAGTAGTAATGAACAGTATCAGCCGACAGACTGGCTATTACGCCCGTGTTATCGCCAAAAAGCCAATTTTTCGAAACGTGGGTTGTCGTGTCATGGAAGTGAATGGCTACATGTGAACAGGCTACTGTATCATTGGATGTAAAATACGCATGTGGCTTTACCGAATTGATGAGCACTGTATCTATACTGAAACAGCCATGGTCATCAGAATCTATCACAAACACACGGTAATTACCGATTGGGAAATTAATGGATGTATCAGTCTGAGGCAGCGTGCCTGCTATTACCGTCGTAGGTGGCGTATTTACCCCAGTCACCGCCGGCGCTCCGTTAAACTGCCAACGCCGTTTGGTGAGCGCAGTGCCAGGGAACGCAGTAACCGAATCGTGAAAAGACACATGAAAGTACGAGCAGCCTGTTACTGGTATGGTGGCCGTAGTAGACAATCCATTGGCATTTACAGCTTTTCGGGGCGTCTCAATTGTTACAAATCCGGGTTTCCTTATCGTATCAAAACAACCGTAAATATTCTTTATTATCAGGGTGTCGTTATACACGCCGGTAGCAGCATACGAGTGGTTTATCGTGTCGGTGGTCGTTACCGTGCTGCTGAGGCCATCTCCGAATCTCCATACGTAACTGGAATAGAGTCTGTTGTACTGTGTCATATAAGCCTTCATTGTCACCACCGAACCCTTACACGTCAGTGGTTTGGTAACGGTGATATCACTGTCGGCATTTACGATCGGATATATGAAAACTGTTTGTTGCAATTTGTTGGTACAACCGCGGTAATTAGGGCTGATCGAACTATCCGTAAGAGTAACTGTATAAGTACCGTCCACCGAATATACGTGCGTAACCGGAGCTGGATTTACCGTTGTAGTCCCGGCGCTAGCCAGGAGCGGACTGCCATCGCCAAAGTCCCATAGATAGTGGTATAGGTATCCCGCTGGTGTTCCCGCGGCCGAACCAGACGTGTTTGTAAACTGCAACGAGTCCCGGTTTGAGCAGACCGGCGTGGAAATAGTAAACAAAGCATTTGGCGGCCAGATATATATTGAATCCCGAAGCGTGTCTGTACAACCATTGTAGTTGGCTACATACATAATTGATTTCATCCCGAAATTCGAGAACAATACCGTAGTGTCTAAAGCCCTGTAGATAGTATTGGCTATTTTCCAAAGCCCCGAATTGCAGTTGCTGCACGAATCGAAAAACCGGTAAAGTACCTGCGGACAAAGAGAATCAGCAATGAACATATTAGCCCTATTGGCCAACATTGGAGTATCTCCGGCAGATACCTGTATCGAGTCCGCATAAGCACATCCACCTAGTGACGGATTAAGATGAAAATAGTGGTACATCATAAACCGGCCTGCCGTATTATAGGCATGCGATCCGATAATGTTTATTCCAGTGTCTGCGGGTGAGCCGTCGTTATATACTACACTATCCAGAAAATAATCCTGGCCTTTCATTAATGCAAGTCCGCCCGCGCCCACGGTGTCTGAGTAATAGGCAGTCATGTGCACACAGCCTGAATCATTCACGATACGGATAGCAGCGTAAGGTGCGGCAATATTTACATAATTTGGAAGTGTTACAGTTGTTTGGCATCCATAAGCATCACGCACCTTAAGCGAAGGCGAATAAAATCCGGGCAAATTATAAATATGCACGGAATCTGAATAGGCTGTATCGTTTTCACCCGTAATTGGTTCGCCAAAATGCCATTCAAGATTGTAAGTGGTCGTATCCCGCACATAACTTGTGAATTGAACGGTATCGGGTGCCGAGCAACGATAGGGGTGAACCGATCTTATTGAATCGACGGTCGGGGGCGGCGCGACAAATATCACATGAGAAGCCACGCCAGAGCAACCAGAGACATTATACGCCGAGTCCACTACGGTGTAAATTCCCGATGACGCCCAGGTATGAGAAATAATGGGTGCAACCGCATTGCCGGTATCTCCGGCAGCAGATGAAAATCTCCAGTGGTGGTTGGTGGAGCCAAAGGTGGTGTCCTTTAATGTCAGACTGGTACCCGGACAAATTATCGTGGTGCTGACACCCGGGGTGGCTGCCAGATAGGTTTGAAATCCTGCATTGAAATGCCCCACTTTTATCTGGTGGATCTTACTGGTCGTGGTGGGACATCCACCTAACGTAAACGAGGTAAGACTGTCCGTATAACCCGTAGTATTGGTGGCACTGTATATATGCACCGGATTGGCTGCGGTGTCTGATGTACCATCTCCGAAACGCCATAAGTAAGACGTTGCATTTACCGAACAATTGTTGAAGTGAACGGAATAAGGAGCACCGCAACCGTTGGTGTCGTTGGTTGTGAAGCAAGGCGTGGACAACGAATCTACTTTTATGTAGTTATGCTGCGTCACGTTTGCGGTTCCACAATTGCAGGCCTCTGACTCACTAAGGGCTATATCATAAAACCCGGGTCGTGTAAAAGTGTAAGATACCGTTTGCGAAACATGGGTTGTATGAATAATTGCAGTATCAATATACCATTGAAAATTGGTGGTACAGGAGGGCGTAGAGTCAGACTGATTGTAAAACGTCGCCGTATAGGGGGCACACAAGTGCATGGTGTCCGGCGAATAAAATCTTACCACCGGTGGACCGGTCACGAGAATGGTTTTAAAAACGGAATCCCTGTTTCCAAGACTGTCGTAAACCACATGCTTCACCACATAGGTACCCTGGGCAGTATATGTGGTTATAGGGTTTGCTGTGAATGGCGAAACCGATGTGTCGGCATGATTGGTGGTATCAAAACAATAAAACCACTTCCATAAATGTCCCCCCTGCGACCCGTCGGTCATGGTGATGTGCAGCGGATTTCCTGCCGACACGCAACCATTTTGAGGTGACAAGCTTAAACCTGCTTTTAACCCAACTTGTACATAATTGGTTTTAGGGAGTGAGTCTTTGTTGCCAAGGCTATCGTACACTATTAGCTTCACTGTATAGTTCCCTGACAACGAATAGGTGTGCGTGAAATTAAAAGTGGTGTTTACGAAATTCTGCGTGTCTGACTTATTGGTGGAGTCAAATTGAAAATGGTATTTCCAAATATGACCGCCCGTGGTTTGATTGGTAAAGTGTACGGGCAGGGATGCCTGCCCGCTGAGCGGTGTACCGGTAAACTTGGCCTGCGGGCGCACCACAACATAATTGGTGCGTATGAATGAGTCAATATGGCCCAGACTGTCATACACTACCATTTTTACCGTATAAAATCCGCTGGTGGCGTATGTGTGGCTGAAAACGGGCGAAAATGGCGTAGTCCCGGTATCGTTTTGATTGGTGTTGTCCCAAACCCAGTGCCACTTCCATAAATGCGCGCCAGTGGTCGAGTCACGAAAGCTCACTGCCAGCGTAGCATAGCCCGTTCTCGCCGTAGTAGCACCAAAAAAAGCGCCGATCTGCGCATCGCATTTCAGGGCAAAAAAACCCAGCGACAACAAAAATGAGAGAATGAATTTTTTAACCATAACACTATAAAATGGTATTATTCAAATTAATCTGCGCATTTATCAGTTATTCCAAAAACAGGGCGGTTCGGAACATTTCACATCAATACTGCAAAGTTAACCGCATAAAAAACAAAGGCGGACATAGAATAATGCAATAAAAAAGATAAAAATATAGAAAAGTATTGAAATACACACCACTACAGAGTCATTTTTTTTACTTTTAAAATCATATAGGCCATACAATCTATAAAACATGTTCACTTATGAATA
>CAIYJV010000385.1 GCA_903926605.1 uncultured Bacteroidota bacterium | reverse complement strand
TTTGTGGACTTTGACACAGTTTGTTTTACAGCCTCATGAATTCTTGAAAAATCATTGATACATATTAGCAGGTATTTTTCGAATGCCTTTTACTAGCAAATCACCAGATCCGCTTTTTTCTTTCCAAAATTCCTTGATCGCGATTTCGGTGCAGTATTCTTGAAACTGGGCAGGTGTTTCTTGTTCTTCTGTTTCGATATATTCCAATACACTTTTTAGTTCCTCTGGAAAGGCTCCTAGTATTTTATCGGCCATCTGTATTTTGTTTTCTTTTTCCATGTAGCTCAATTCAATAGCTCTGTCAATTCTACCCGGTCTAGACGAAATAAATTCTTGTGTTCCGTCTTCATTAACTCTCGGTTCCCCAATTGCCAAATCTATCTTTGAAATATCGTTTGTTGTGATTACTGTGAAAACCCCGTCCGACTTATCTACACCATCTATACAGTTTAACAAGCAATCGAACGTTAAAGGGGTATTGTTATTTTGTTTCGTATCCAGAGTTTCATTCGCGCCATTCGTGTTGTCTGAGGACAAAATGCGGGATGCCATATTATAGGATATGTTTTTCCTGCCATGAAAAACATTGTCTATATCCTCAATTAAAGCAATGCAAGGAATATTCAACTGCATGCTGCGCCATGCTTCATTTAAATCATTATTGGACATTTGGGACAATGAAAAAACATAGATTGGCATATTTAAGTCCTCGGCAAATGCTCTTACTAAAGCTGTTTTACCTGTACCTGGTGGACCGTATAGCAACCAACCTCGTTTCCAGGGTATATTTTTTCCCTTATACCAATCTTTACTCTTAACCCAAAGAGAAATGACGTTAATCAAATCTTTTACCCTGTCCGGGAAAAATAGATTATCTAATGCTTTTCTATTCGAAGATACGGGGCGACCTATTTCATCGGAAGTAAGCCCTAGCAGTCTGTAATGTTTCTGCTTATACCATGAAAAACCTAAGTGAGCCTTTGAATACTGCGCGTTTTGACGAGTATCTCTGTTCGGTAAATAGAAAATATCAAACCTGTTGACTAAAACAATTTCTTTTTCTGTACTCTGCCATGAAAGGTTGTTTCGCATTCTTGCGGACTCCTCAATGATTTTGTCAATATCTAGTGATCCTCTAATGCATGTTATTGTCGATATAACAGTTGCTTCACTATTATGTCGATAATTTCCCTGATTGTTTTGGGCACCCTCTTTAAATTTGCTATATAGGAACATCACCTTTAGGAATCCCAAATATTTTTTCTTGCTCCAAAAGAGCATCGAATTGGTTCCGAATTTTTCAAATGGGACTAGGCCATACTTGCCGTTTCTCATGGTCTCATTTGTGGCTCCATAATTTCTGTCATATGTTTTCAGGTATTTATAATTCATCACCAAGTATGCAACAACAGCTTCATCTGCGTCAATTGTGCTTATTTCTACTCGTTGAACTATAATTGATAAAATCTTCCAGAGGAATGACTTTATCTTATCCCAAAAAGCTACGATACCGGCAATTGCCCCACCCGCGATTGCACCTCCTTTAAGTAAATCAAAGTTTATATTATTTGTTTTATCTCCCGATAG
The DNA here is from genome assembly GCA_903926605.1 of uncultured Bacteroidota bacterium. Classification (GTDB taxonomy): domain Bacteria; phylum Bacteroidota; class Bacteroidia; order Chitinophagales; family Chitinophagaceae; genus CAIYTT01. Next base: position 938 of record CAIYJV010000385.1, on the reverse strand, counting down.
AATAATCCTCCGGCGAGAGTGATATTAGGATGAATTGTCTTTATTTGAAAAGTATATAGTCGTTGCTCAGAATTTTTGAACCCAATGATATTAATACAGTGTATGTCGCTAAATGGCAACGTTTATATTTTTTACCACTATTACAGATGCATAATGAATTGTGTGATGGCCTTTTTTGTTCCAATGCAGCAGTCATTAAACTTCTTATTTTTTCAAAATCTCTAGTTCTTAGTAAGTCACAATAGTATTCGATAGTGGCTCGATTGTCATGTGCCCATTCTACTAAATTGTTTTTTTCTTCATCGATCTCATATAATAATTGCCAGCAAAAGTATCGGTGAACGTATTCTTTGAAAAAAGTTGATATTGTTATTCCGTTTCTAGCCGCAATCATTTTTTTATAAGTAAATTCAACGCACGCTACTCCCTTATCATTTATATGACGGTCTATATCTCTTGGTATTTTTAATGATTTCTCGATTAATACTGGAAATTCATTTGGATATAATTTAGGAATGGGAACACTGATATCGAAATCCTCCAGTACCTGCTTTTTGTCATCGATAACTTTATAGTTTCCGGCTACTTCTATCGGGATATTTCCATTGTATTTTAGCTCTAACCCTGGATTTGAATGTAGGGTTAGAGCTAAGTCTTTTTTTAATTGTTTAATTTTATGCTTATTCATTGTAATGAGGTTTGTATCCGGCTGTTTGGGTTCTCAAATAATCCACATTTTGAGGGCGTGGGTGAGATTGATTTGTGGGAGTCGCTACAGGCGCAACGGATGGCGCAAAATAAAGTTTCCCGTTTTCATCCATTTTGAGAGATGGATGATTTTTTAAATAAGATTTCCAATTTAAATCCCATTGTGTATAGTTGAAATTCTCCTCTGGTATGGTGAAGATATACCTGTCGCCTTTTATGCTAAAGAGGTC
>CAIYJV010000384.1 GCA_903926605.1 uncultured Bacteroidota bacterium | reverse complement strand
ATTTATCTGGGGCAGTAGTCCACTTCATTGAAGCAAAAATAAAATCACCATTTTTTTACTTTTAGGCATGGGTGCATTTTTTCGAAATGGCAACTTGCCCAAATCCTTTTTGCGCTACAATGTGATCACTAATTGTTCCCTTCATTTTCAAAGGCCATACTGGTCCGTAAGCCAGATAAGCTGCGCCATTACAACTGCGCCCAATTTCAATTCCCTGTGGTTCACAGTTTCAAACACATCGTTATTGGTGTGGTGAACGTCGAAATATCTTTGCGTATCGGGTAGCAGTCCGGCAAGTGGCACGTTCAGTTCTTTTTTGAGTGGGCTGATGTCGGTTCCACCTTCTTCGCGCGAAAAATCGTACACGCCGTATGGCAGAAAAAGGTCTTTGTATTTGATGATCTTTTCCTTTTTATCCTCAGACATTTCCATTCCTATACCTCTGGGCGAGAAACCACCCGCATCGCTTTCTATTGCCAGTACGTGATTTTCATGGCGCACACGGGCAGTGTCGGCATAGGCTTCACCGCCTTTGTCGCCATTTTCTTCGTTCATAAACAAGACAGCCCTGATAGTGCATTTAGGTTTAATACCCAGAGCTTTAAACGCCCTTATTATTTCCATAGATTGTACGCATCCCGCACCGTCGTCATGCGCGCCTTCGCCTACATCCCACGAGTCCAGATGTCCACCCACGGTGATGATCTTTTCCGGTGTCTCTGATCCTTTTATTTCACCTATTACGTTGTATGAACGAACTTTAGAAGGTTTCATGTAGCATTCAGACTGCATCCTTGCCCGGACGATGCCTTTCAGACAGTTTCGCTCAAGGGTATCCGCTGTATAGTTGCCCAGAGCCATTTCCGGGATCATGGCAAAAGAATCGTTGTAATGCATGCCTCCGGTGTGCGGAAAATCATCTGCACCGGTAGACATGGAGCGGATGAGTACACCCACCGCACCACGGGAGGCTGCAATACTGGGACTGGCCCAGCGGTATTTCACTCCATCTCCATAACCATTGAATGTGAAAGTGAAATCTTGTCTGAACCTGTAGTTGAAAAATATGATCTTTCCTTTTACAGCGTCATTGGGTAGGGCGCGGAATTCGTCGAAGTTGTGTACCATCACCACTTCGGCATCCAGAACCTTTCCGTCGGTGCCGTGACTGTTTCCAAGAGAAAGTGCCGTAGTTTTTCTAAACGTGCCTTTTTTGTCATATTGCAGTGCCAGACTTTCCTTTCCTCTATACCAATAAGGCACGTCGCATGCCTGAAGTCGCACCAGGTCGGCTCCCGTTTCTTTCATGGCTTTTTCGCCCCAGACTACAGCCTTTTCGGCCCCGGCAGTGCCACTCAGCCTGTTGCCCACCTGCTTGCACAATATTCTCAGATTGTCGTAGCACTGCCCGTGCAGCATGATCTCATCTGATATTTTCCGGAACATTGCGGAGTCGTCTTTTTGTGCAAACAAGGACACACACGGCAATGCCGTAAAAAGCACCAGTAATTTGAGTTTCATTTTATAAAAATAGGTATCGTTTTTCAACTGAACAAAAACAAGGATCTGGCTGCTTTGCCGGTTACGAAAATTGCACATAGTGCTAATTAAAACGTAATATTGTGTTTCGTGCGAAGCGTGGGCGGGGAAGCCCTGTGTATCAACGTTTTGACGCGTACTCCTTTAACACAACAGGTCTATGAAGTACTTATTTTTAGGTTGGTTGCTGATTTTTCAATGGGTGGCAACTGCAAAAGATGCAGACAAAAAGAAATGGGATGTCAACAATCCGGGAGGTCCCGGCAAGGACGTGGACTTTATAGTGTCTGAAGGAACCTGGCTGAATTTGGACGTGTCTCCTGACGGGAAGGATATTGTGTTCGATCTGCTGGGCGACATCTATATTATGCCATCAGCCGGAGGGGCAGCACGCCCATTACGTACCGGACTGGCAATGGAAGTGCAGCCGCGTTTCAGCCCCGATGGCAAGGAGATACTGTTTACCAGTGACGCCGGTGGGGGTGACAATATCTGGGTCATGGACCGGGATGGTGGACACGCAAGACAAGTGACCAATGAAAATTTCCGACTACTCAATAACGCTGTATGGACACCTGATGGCCGCTACATAATAGCCAGAAAGCACTTCACTTCTGAACGGTCGCTGGGCGCTGGAGAATTGTGGATGTATCATATAACAGGTGGCACGGGATTTCAGCTCACTGCCCGAAAAAATGATCAGCAAGACCTGAACGAGCCCTGCGTTTCTCCTGACGGACGGTTTGTGTATTACAGCGAGGATATGTACCCCGGAGGTAATTTTCAGTATAATAAAGATCCAAACAACCAGATATTTGTGATCAAAAGGCTGGATCGGGAAAAAGGTACGATCGAGCACCTAACCGGAGGACCGGGTGGGGCGTTTCGTCCGCAGGTGTCACACAATGGAAAATTGCTGGCCTTTGTACGCAGGGTAAGAACAGAGACCGTCCTGTTTCTCCGCGATCTGGAAACCGGCGAAGAATGGCCTTTGTATAACAAATTATCTAAAGATCAGGAGGAAGCCTGGACTATTTTTGGAATTTATACGGGGTTTGCATGGACACCAGACGATAAGTATTTGATTATCTGGAGTCAAGGGCAGATCATGAAAATAGATGCTTCACAACCAGATGCCGCTGTTGCTATTCCGTTTACCTGTCAGGTTCATCAGCATATTACCGATGCCGTTCGTTTTAAACAGGACATCAATCCGGATGAATTCGACGTGAAAGTGATCCGGCATGCAATAATATCTCCAAATAGTAAAGTGTTGGTTTTTAGTGCATTGGGTCATTTATATAAAAAAGAACTTCCTGATGGTAAACCTGAACGACTTACTAAAAATACGGTAAGTGAATCTGAGCCGTCGTTTTCCCCTGATGGGCGATCGGTGGTTTTCGTGACCTGGGATGACAGCGCAACCGGAACTATCTCTAAAATTGCCATGGACGGAAAAAGCAAGCAGGCCACCATAACCCGCCAACGCGGAATGTTCCGTACGCCTGTTTTTTCCCCCGATGGTAAATGGATAACTTACAGTAGGGAGGGTTCTAATGACATCATGGGCAACTCTTACACCGTTAAGCCAGGAATATACCGGATGCCAGCTGAAGGGGGCAACGAGGAATTTGTGACCGACAAAGGAGAATATCCGGTTTTCAGCGCAGACGGCAACCGAATCTACTACCAGAGTGGCGGCAACTTATTCGGGTCGCTGGATAAGTCGTTCAGTAGTTGCAAGTTGTCGGGTGATGATGACCGGACGCTTTTTAAAAGCACCTATGCCAGCCAGTTCGCCCTGTCACCAGACAACCAATGGGTGGCATACGTATACCTGCACCAGGTTTATGTCGCACCCTATCCGCGCACCGGGAAACCCATCAACCTGGGTTCAGACTCTACCGATTTCCCTGCCAGACGAATCTCGCTCGATGCTGGCATCAATCTGCAGTGGAGCGCCGATGGTGCCAGGTTGCATTACACACTTGGTGACCAGTATTATACCATTGATATGGCCGAGCGGTACGAATTTATTGCCCACCATCCGGATTCGCTTTTCCGGTATCCCGACCACGGTGTGTCCATTGGCCTAAAAGCCAAGACCGACAAACCACTAGGGCGACTGGCACTGACCCATGCACGTATCCTGACTATGAAGGGCAATGAGGTGATTGAAGACGGCACCGTTCTGGTAACAGGAAACCTGATCACGGCTATCGGAAAATTTGAAGGTGTGGCTATACCAGCGGATACAAAAATAATTGACTGCAAGGGTGCCACCATCACTCCGGGTTTTGTGGACGCACATGCACATGGCAATCATTTCAGGTATGGCCTTACACCCGGTCAGCACTGGCCCTATTTTGCCAACCTGGCCTATGGTGTTACAACCATGCACGACCCTTCGGCATATAGTGAAATGGTATTTGCACAGAGCGAATTAGTGAAAGCAGGACTGATGACCGGCCCGAGGGTATTTTCTACCGGAACCATCCTCTATGGTGCCGAAGGCGATTTTAAAGCACCTGTCAACAGTATCGAAGATGCACGCAGCGCACTGAGGCGCAGTAAAGCTTATGGTGCATTCAGCGTTAAAAGCTATAACCAACCCAGGCGCGAACAAAACCAGATGATCATCGAAGCAGCCCGGGAATTGAAAATGGAAGTAGTGCCTGAAGGAGGATCGTTTTATTATCACAACCTTGGTATGATTGCAGACGGCCACACCACCGTCGAACACAACATACCTATAGCCACATTGTATGACGATGTGGTGCAGTTCTGGAAGAATGCAGGTACTGCCAACACCCCCACGCTAATTGTTTGTTATGGTGCGCTGAGTGGCGAGAATTACTGGTACCAGCACACGAACGTTTGGGAGAAAGATCGTCTGCTCAGATTTACGCCGCGTGCAGTGATAGATCCACGTAGCCGCCATCGGACCATGGCTCCGGACGAGGAGTACGTAAACGGACATATGCAGGTTTCTCGTAGTTTGAAGAAGTTAACGGATGCCGGAGTGCGTATCAACATGGGGGCGCATGGTCAGTTGCAAGGTCTTGGTGCACATTGGGAAATTTGGATGCTGGCCCAAGGTGGAATGACGCCGATGGAGGCGCTGCGCTGCGCCACTTTGAATTCAGCCACGAGCCTTGGACTTGATAACTGGATTGGTTCACTGGAACCCGGCAAACTGGCTGACCTATTGGTTATGGACAAAAATCCCCTGGACGATATTCATAACACCGAAACCATAAAGTACACGATGGTAAACGGACGTATATATGATGCGGAAACCATGAATGAGGTAGGAAATTATGATCGTCCCCGTCACAAATTTTACTGGGAAACCAGTCGCAGCGGAGCGTCTTTCCCGTGGCATGAAGCAGAATCGGAGGTGGGTGATTAGCGGTGGTTTTCAAAAAATACAGGCAAAATGGCATTTATGTCGCAGTTATATTCTGTTTTATGACCCCTGTCATTACAACTTTATAACGATACACAGACCTTTGAATCGTAAAAAAACAAGAGTATGAAGCGAGTTTTACTGCCTTTAATATTTTCAGGTTTGACATTTTTCGGTGCCGGGGCGCAGACCATTGCGACCGATTTTACAGCAAATGATTGCTCCGGAACTTCCCACCACCTTTATGCTGAACTGGATGCCGGAAAAGTTGTCGTTATATCTTTTGTAGAGCCCTGCGGTAGTTGTATTGGGCCATCTGGCGATGCGCTGATGGCCGCACAAACTGTTATGGCACAGCATGCGGGCACGCAAGTTCTTTTTTATGTATCGTCTCAAAACGGTACATATCCATGTTCAAGTCTGCTCACCTGGTGTACGCTCAACGGCTTGGGTGCCGCCGATGCATTCTTTTCAGATCCGGCGCTGATTTCTACCATGTTCGGTGTTGCCGCATATATGCCGCGGATCGTGGTGATCGGAGGCCCCGGTCATAAAATATTCCTTAATGGTGATGGCACCACGATGGATACAACTACAATGAAAGACGCTATTTCAAATGCATTGGTATCAACGGCGGTGCCGGGTATGGTCATCAATACAGGTATGATGCGCATCAATCCTAACCCGGCAAAGGAGAATTTCAGATTTACATACAACCTTCCATTGGCATCCGACGTGCACATCAGTGTGTATAACCTGATCGGTACCAGGGTGTATAGCTACAGTAATGAGCGAATGCCGGCAGGCGCTCATGAATTGCCTGTAGACCTGGGCGGAAACATTGCTTCAGGTGTATATTTTGTAAAGTTGACGGCCAACGGCACTACCAGTGTGCTGCGGTTTGTTGTTGAAAAATAATGTTACCTACCAGATTTTCAAAATGAAAGATTCCTGTTTGAAAGCCTCCAATTGGCGTGCTTTACCTATTTTTTGTTCGATCTTATTTTTAAGCCTTCCGGTATATAAGGCACAGGCTCAGGGATGTTGCTCCGGTGGCAGCGGTAGTCCGGTCGCCGGCGGCACAAGTCAGGGCATTCTGGTCGACCATCAGTTTGAGGTAAGTACCAATTTTCAGTACATCAATACCAATAAGTTTTTAAACGGTACCAAGGACACCAGCAGTTTCCTGGACAACTACAATTCGGAATATCTTTATACTCGGCTTGCTTATGGCGTTTCCAAAAGTCTCACCATGTCGGTAGAGACGGGATATTTTTTTAAAAAATCGCAAACCGGACTACACCACTCTGATATTCAGAACTGTGCTGGTTTCGGAGACCTGATTCTCTTCCCCCGTTATGACGTCTATTCTCATAATACCGAAAAAAGCCGCAACGAGATCACAGCCGGACTGGGAATGAAAATCCCGGTGGGCAAGTATCTCGATTCGTTTGTCACCTATACCAATCCACGGACAGGGAAAAAATACTATACGCCGATGGCACCGGCTGTGATGCCTACCACAGGCTCACAGGATTATATTTTCTACTTGTTCGGATTTCGCGGCTATCCGACTCATAATTTCCGCATTTTCACATCAATGCTTTATGTGCGGAAAGGCTGGAATCCGCTGGGTGAGAAGTTCGGGGATTTTGCCAGCGTGGGTCTGTTTGCGGGTAAAACGTTTTTTCGCAAACTGGGTGTCACTGTTCAGATAAAAGGTGAGTGGGTTGATGGAATGAAGTCTGCCAAGTATATTGATCCGCGTGTGTATTACAATCTTGACGCCAGTTCTACCGGTGGCAAAAAGATCATGTTCGTACCTCAAGTTAACTATTCGTACAAGACCTGGTCGTTTTATGCGCTTACCGAAGTTCCGCTCTACCAATATGTGAACGGAACGGCCATCGCTTCGCAGTACCAACTAACCTGCGGGTTTGCTTACAGGTTCATGGTGCCGTCGAAGAACTAAAACGAAGCACCATTCCATCCGATACTGTTGCATGACTGGAATTCAATTCTGGCTGAACTACTTTGTTGAGATTTTGTTGTAGTTGCAAGCAAATTCGGTTCCGTATCCCGCTACATCCGTTCTATCTTGAACACAAAGTTTATCCCGTCCAGTTTCACATGCAGCAAGTACATACCTCGTTCAAATCCGACCATGGCTACGGCGCAGGTTGATACGAACTGAGCGGTTGTTTGATGTCCCTGATTCAGGTGCCGCCCTTGCATATCAGTGATCGCCCATTGCAGTTCTGCACCCGGATCAGAACAATAAACAAGCATCAGGCTATTGGAAGTTGGGTTGGGGTAGGGGCTCTGAACGGTGTTGTTTTCCTGCCAGGCCAGCGCTGCCTCCGCTACAACGTCCGTGGTGCCATCGGGCAAAACTACTTTTATCCGGTAATGCAGTGAGTCTCCTCTTTTCAGTGCCAGGTCTGCGCCGGCGGCATCGGTATAGGAATAGCTGGTTTCGAAAGTATGCCTTGCGGGTACAGAACTGATCTGTTGGTAGGACCCCGAAAGAAACGCTCGTTCTAAAATGTAGCGCGATACCGAAGCGTCAATTTTTGAATTCCAATTCAATTGCACGTTTAAATGGCTTTGCTGTTGCGCTGCAAGCGTGCAGTTGCTGTTTCCGGGGTCATAAGCGTTGATGACGCGAACAGGGGCGTAGTAATAGCTGGTTCCTGAACCAAGCGTCCATTTCAGGCGGTACCACCAGGTCTGGGTGGGCGACGCACCGGGATCGTTGGTGCCGTAAACCGCTCCTGATGCCGAATGCAATGCTGAAGTATCAAGCAATGTCTGGAATGTGATGCTGTCGGCAGACCGTTCCAGCACATAATGTCCCACCGAGGAATCGATCATGGATTCCCAGCTTAATGCCACATCCGTATTGATGCGGTATGCCGAGAAATTGAGGTAACTGGTCAAAAATGGAAATGTGCCCGTGGGGCCACCGTCGCTGAACCAGTATTCGCCTTCAGGCTTACTTCTGAACGTGGCCGAGTATCCACGGTCGAAGGGTATCCAAAGAATATTGTTTTTAGGAAGAAAGTAGCAAACATTACCCGTATCATTTGTAAAGGAGCCGTCCACCACGGTTGGATCGCTGCCTGGGAACCGCGTTACCCCGAGAGAATAGGCATCTGCGGCCCTTGTGCAGGTGGGGCAGGTGGTATCCGTCACCATTTTTACGAAATCGCTGTCGGTAAGGAATAGCGTGGTAGTGAACGTGTCCAATCCCGGCGAACTGTTGAACAATGCATAGCTTCTCGCTGCCACATATTGATTGGTAGCGCCGTTTGCCAGCGTGGACTGAGGATACTGAATCAGCTGGGTGCTACCGGAAACGTTGTTGCCAGGAGTTACCTGTGCCAGAATTTCGCCACCAGCAGCAAAGTTTTGCGCCGTAGACGGACTTAGTGTTGCACGCACTGAAATGGCATCGGGACTGGATAAGATAGGGTAAAGAAGGTCGTATATATGTATATCGTCCAGCGCAAAGCCTTCGAAGTTCGTTCCGGGGTCGGATTTGAGTACGAACCGGATGTGCAGGCTGGTCCCAACCGGTGGCTTGGGTAGTGGGATAGTGGCTACGTGCCAGCGCGTAAATCCCTGTGTATTCCATACATCAAATGTCGGGTCATACCAATTGGTTCCCAGTCCGGTTGTACCCAGTTTAGTCCAGTTTAGCCCATCTGTGGAATATTCTACGTAGGCTTCATCGCACAGGGTGCCTCCGCAATTCTCTATGTCCAGGGCCGCGCTAAAACTGAGAAATGGATTTTGCAGCGCTGACACGTCAAAACACGGGGAATACAGGTAAGACTGTGTCAGGTTGTCATAATTACCGTTCAGATTGGTTTTCCAGGCTTTCACACCGCTCGCCGCCTTATTGATTTTCACGGAATTGGGCGTTCCCCATTGCCACGAATTCCGGTAGCCGTCTGAAAAATAGCCTCCGTCGCCAGACTCAAAATTTTCCAGATAGGGGAATTGGTTTATGATCTGGCTGTTGCGGAACACAAATCCAATCAAACTGTCGTTGCCGTGAAAATTGTCTCCTGCGGCACTGACCCAGGTATTTAACGTATGCGTTTGCCCCGAAGATAAATTGAGTGGTGCGGTAAATGTATACTCTATTGTGTCTTTTGCGCCGATAGAATCTATATTGCCGAGAAATAGTCCTCCCCCGTCCATCTGGTAGCCTGTAGCGATCCCATATAATGTGTGGTTTACGCTATTGTATACTTTTACGTGTAGCGGAGTGGGACCGGTGAGTCCACAGTTTTCAGGCAGGGGGTTAACGATACCCACTAATTGTACATCGTTGGTTACGGTATATAGCCGGAAGTTATCAATTGTCATTCCGTTTCCAAAGTTGGGTCCTGCGATGAGGGATGTGTCTCTTTGTCCGAAGGAGAGTTGGCAGGAACTGGAAAAGTTGCGATTGGCCTTTCGCAAAAAATCGGTCAGGGACAGAGACCGTACTGCTATCACAAAACCGGGATAACCGCTCATGTTATAACTATAAAGGTCCTGCCATGCTGCAGTATCGGTATTTCTGAAACGAAGCAAATTGCCGGTTGAAGATTTTGGAATGCCGTGAAGCATATAGTCAAAATCAACTCTTACCTCGTTGGCGGCTGTGTCCAGACCGGACAAGTTGAAAGTACCGGTAAGGTAATTCTGGCTTCCGCTATGCGCAGCCCTGTTATCATCCAGGCTAATGGACCGGCTACCAGAAATTGTTACATTTTCAGAAACCAGGGATCTGAGGCGCCCGGTGTCGCTGCTGGTGAAAAAGTCCCAGTGGCCATTGGGCGCAATGCCAACCGAATCATGCGTCACGGTTAAAACGGGCATTTGTTCGAAGGAGTCTGTGAAAGCGGTATCCAGCAAAAGAGGATTGTTGGGTAGGGTAACTACGGTAATGGTCGTGGAGTCGTTAAGCGTATTGGGGTCAATGGCATCCAGGTTAGTAACGGCTATATTAATGGTATATATACCTGTGTCTTGCAGATTTAGTGTCGCCACCTGTACGGCAGTATCGGCATTTGCAGGAATGTTTATGCCCGGAGTGGTAGTGGTCCATGTGCCTCCGTTAATTTGGTAAGACACCTTATACGCGGAACATGGCAATCGGTAGAGGTTCCTGATGCGCACTACGAGCGGCTCCATTGTACTATGTGCCTGAGACGTAAACTGTCGGGTGGTTGCCGGTTTTACAATCTGTTCTGCCATCAGGTCGCCGTTAGATACGGGCAACATGCAATTGCCATTGTTTGCAGTTGTGATCATAGCTACGCTGCGGTAGCCGGAAGCCCCGTTTATCACAGGCTGTACTGCAACGTAAGACTTTTCGGTAAGAGAGAGATTTCTAAATACATAGGAAGTGTCCGTGGTCGAATCGGTTACCTGCATATAAAAACCTTTTTTTGCCAGCAGGTAGTAACTGGTGGCATTGGTAACCGGGCTCCAGTGCATACTGAAATAGCCGGGGCAATTTGTGGTGTCGGCGGTGATCACGGGTTGGGTATTGATAGAAAACCTGCCTGATATGGCTTCTTGAGTGGTGTTGTCGCGAATCAGCCGGATCATACAGTTTCCTGAGTTTACACCGGGTGCTAAGAAGTCGCAATGTTTTACATCGGTCGGAATGCCAGACGCCAATGTGGTCCAGTTGATGCCACTATCCGTTGAGAAATAGACGGAAAATGAGTTGGAATCGGTCGCACCATCCCAGAATACCCTGATAGAGTCGGCAGGAGTACTCCTGTTGCTCAGTTGTTCGCCACCGAGTGGGAAAGTAAGCAACACTCCCTGTGGCACCAGGTCATATACCAGTGCATAGGACTGCGGTCCCGAAGGTATATGATACCCATTGATCAACACCTTGTAATTACCCGGTGCCGGATTGTATAGTACTACTTGTTCTTCATTGTTCAGGTGGTCTGCCTGTTCGGTGGCCAGGTCATTTACGTGTAACGGTTCGGGATTCAGTACCATTGGGTATCGTACAGTCCCGGCAGTGTCGGTAACGGTTATGTCAATATCATTTATCAGTTGTTTTGCAGACAGAATACTGGCGGCGGGGTCGTTCCAGGCGGCAAGTACCTTTAAAATGGCCGTATTGGGAGGCACTGTGATATAATATT
>CAIYJV010000383.1 GCA_903926605.1 uncultured Bacteroidota bacterium | reverse complement strand
TCCGTCCTGCCTTGGGTGACCGCTCCACATATTTTGCCACGCGGGCATCTGACAAGTAATGTGTCTCACCCAAAGTGCTTTAGTCAGCGCCTGCCAGTTTGTGGATCAATGCGGTCCTGTATGCATAAAACAATTCAGAACACATTGTTTATATGCTATTTACAAATATACAAACCATCTAAAATGTGCAATTACCCGGTAGTTGCTATTCTATTTCCGTGGTCTTTCAAAAAATATCCTCCCCCGCCCCAACTATAAATCCATTATTATTAATTTTGCCGGAAGTGTTCGTGTGGGGTAGGAATGGCAGGCATACTTGAAAATTGTATGTTCACTTGTGTTTTGTTCCTTTCCTTTAATGAATCTATTCTCTGACAACAACCTGATAAAATCTGAATAAAAATGGCCGCAGCGAGTATTGTATTTGCAGACATTGTTGGTTTTTCTACAAAACGAACCAGTCTACAGCGTGAAATAATTGATTCATTCAACAACGAATTGCGGTCGTTTCTGGTACAGTTCATAGACCCGTTTACCGGAGATTCTGAGGTTATAGCCCTGCCTACGGGCGATGGTGCCTGCCTGTCTTTTCTTCTGGACAAGGAAAACCGCCGGTGGACCGAAAAAACAATTTTTGAGCTCTGTATACGCCTGCACAAATGGGCGCACGAAGCCAGCACCGCCGACAACCCGGTACAACTGAGGTTGGGTGTGCACATGGGCATCGTGGATATTGTGCTCGACCTCAACAACAAGAAAAACGTAGTAGGCGACACTATAAACTTCGCATCGCGCGTGATGAGTGCCGCAAAAGCATGCCAGACGCTGATCTCGGATACGGTCTTTAACCAATACGTGGGTGTAGCCACAAAATCGCTCAGCATACCTGTGGCCGGCAAAGAATTTACCGTAGTTTTCAGTAAGCCCCTGAAGTCTTTTGCAAAACACGACCGCGAACTTACCGCCTACGAAATGCAGCTGGACCCGCCTGAAAAATTTATGCAAAGCGGTGATGCTGAACCCGTCGTGAAAGTGTACGTGAAACAAGAATTCGAGCCGGACATGGTGGCAGTGAATGGCGGCACTTTTAATATGGGAAACAAGGAAGGCAACACAACCGAAAAACCGGTGCATGCTGTTGAAATTACGGGTTTCCAGATGGCCAAATTCGTGATCACCCAAAAACAATGGCGTGCCGTGATGGGCAATAATCCGTCCAAAAACAAAGACAAAGACAATCATCCGGTAGAGCGTGTAAGCATGCCTGATGTAGAGGAATACCTGAAAAAACTGAACCAGATGACGGGCCGTGACTATCGCTTGCCAACAGAAGCTGAATGGGAATATGCAGCACGTGGCGGCGACCAGTCTAAAGGGTATATCTATGCCGGAAGCAATGATCTGAAAGCTGTAGCTTGGGAGTCTGAGAACGCCAAGGGCTCTACCCAGGCGGTTGGCCAGAAACAACCCAACGAACTGGGGCTGTATGACATGAGCGGAAACGTGTGGGAATGGTGCCGCGACTGGTATGACGAAAGGTACTATGCAAAAAGCCCGGCCAAAGACCCCACGGGGCCCGAATCTGGAGACAACCACGTGATACGAGGTGGAAGCTGGATCAATTTCCCTGCCTATTATCGTGTTTCAGACCGCTATTTCAACCATGCCACCGACCGCCGCACTTATCTGGGGTTCCGGGTAGTGTGCTCCTTGTAAGAAAAGAGATCGGTAACAGAAATAAGTGTTTCTTATTGCTTGTAACAATAAATCACGTTTATGGAATTCATGTTGTACATACGTAACGGCCAGGATGCAAAATCCGCTTTATCGGAACAGGCCCATCTTGAATTTGTAAAAAAGTGTGAGCACTATATTGCCACGCTCAAAAGCGAAAACAAACTGATCGCCGCACAACCCATTCACCGGGAAGGCACGAATCTCAGAAAGTCGGGTACCGAATGGGTCATGGAGCCCGTTAATACCACAGCGGAAACCCAGGTAGGCTATTACCACATCATTGCAGGGGATATCGACGAAGCAATAAGCATTGCCAGACAAAACCCTGAGTTTGAGTATGTGCCTTCTGCCTCCATCGAGATCAAACAGATAAAGACTAAAGAATCCTCGACAGGATTTGTTTACCCCAATGCGCAGAATTAATCTAGGTTTCTATTTTACCAGTTTCCGCAACACTGATATCTGACCAAGGTGCATGGACTCATGTGAAGCCATATAAGCCACGAACCCCAGCGTGGTCTCGTCTGGTATGGAAGTCTGAAATTTAGGTTTACTCAGCAGAAATTCGTCAGACAATTCAGTCAACACAGACAATTTCCCGGCTGTGGCTTCCCATCGCTCCATTATCTCCTTCATGGCCGGATAAGATGCATCCACACTACCTGTAGATCCCTTCCCAAACATCCGTGCAAATGCCGGATCGTTTTCCTGTCCGGTCAGTACAGCCAATACCAGTAGCCTGGTATTCAGCAAATGTCCTGCCACCCATTTCACCGGGTTCAACCCGGGAAGTGCCACTTTTATTGATTCCTCTTCCGTTATACCATCCAGTGCCTGATGAAACTGGCGTGTTTGCAACATGAGCTGCGCGAGTATCTGTTTTGCAATGTGTTGTGCCATAAGTTCTATTTAGAAAAACCGGGATAATCTGTATAACCTTCCGGGCCCGCCGAATAAAAGGTACTGACATCCAATTCCTGATTTAACTGCAAGTTACGCTGCATTCTTTCTGCAAGATCAGGATTCCCGATATAGGGCCTGCCAAATCCGATCAGGTCTGCCAGGCCCGCCTGCAAGACTTCTTCAGCGGTAGTTCTATCAAAACCGCCTGTTAAGATCACCGCTCCTTTGAAATTGTTCCTGACCATTTGTTTCATCGCGTCCGGCACTGTATTCCCTCCCATGGCACTATGGTCTACATGATGTATGTAAGCAATGCCCATGGCGTTCAGCCCCTTTGTCAAAAAATCATAAGTATGGTTCATTTCCAGAGGTTCCATGTCGTTATTAGCGCCATACGGAGACAACCGGATACCTACCCGTTCGAATCCAATAGCCTCACCCACTGAGGCTGCAACTTCCAGCGCAAACCTGCACCTGTTCTCCGCAGTACCCCCATACTCATCCTGCCGCAGGTTACTCCCTGCACTCAGAAATTGCTCTATCAGATGCTCGTTTGCGCCATGCAACTCAACCCCATCAAATCCTGCTTCAATCGCATTTATGGCAGCAGATACAAACTCGCTTTTTGCCTGAACGATGTCGAGATGATTCATTGCTCTGGGTAGATGGTAATCGGTGCTGCGCTGCGTATTTTTTACGGCCCTTCCACCGGCAGTTATGGGCGACGGCCCCAGAATTTCCGCACCTGCTGGCATATTTTTCAGGTATCCCATACGACCCGTGTGCATGAGTTGTGCAAATATTTTACTGCCCCGTTCATGAACCAAGCCGGTGGTGAGTTTCCATCCCGCTACCTGCTCTTTACTATACAGCCCCGGGATATTGGCATACCCCAGCGCGTTGATACAAGGTGCGGTTCCTTCAGTGATGATAAGCCCGGCACCGGCCCGCTGCGCATAATAGGTGGCCATAAGTGCATTGGGTACATTTCCTATAGCCCTGCTTCGGGTCATGGGAGCCATGACAACCCTGTTCTTTAACCTGGCAAAGCCCATTGTGAAAGGTGAAAACAACATTAAATGGTTCGGTTTGTGCAGTGCGAAGGTGAAATGTTTTTACTAATTTTGAAAGTAGTTACTGAAACGCAACATAGTATCCATTTGTACTGTAATGCATTAAACAGAGGCTTTCATGACAAAAAAAGAATTGAAAAAATTAACACTGACATCTTGTCCAATTCGGAATACCATAGAGCTGATCGGTGGAAAGTGGACTTTCTCTATTATTTACATTTTACTTACACAGGGTACAAAACGCTTCAAGGAACTGGAGCGCGCCATTGAAGGTATCAACACCCGGATGTTGGTAAAAGAACTTAAAATGCTTGAGGCCAATAAGATCATAAAAAGGAAGGCCTA
>CAIYJV010000382.1 GCA_903926605.1 uncultured Bacteroidota bacterium | reverse complement strand
TGTGTTGATATACAGTATTGTGGCGCAATACGGAACCCAAGGCCTTATCATTGCGACCATGTTAGCGGGCATTATGCTCGTTGCGATGGGGTTTATGAGGCTTGGGAGATTGATCAGACTGATTCCAGACCCACTTGTTGAAGGGTTTACGGCAGGGATTGCTGTTGATCTGTTTGTTTCGCAATTCAAAGATTTTTTCGGACTCAGTATTTCGAAATTTCCACCAGATTTTATTGGAAAGATTTCGGCATTAGGCTCGCATTTTGGAGAAATAAGTTTGTATGCCGTTATCATTGGGGCAGTGACAATCGCAATAAATCAGACAGCACCGTATTTCATTACCAAGAAAATTCCAGGTCCGATAATCGTGATCGTACTGACATCCGCCGCAGTATCATTTTTTCATTTGCCAGTTGAAACAATAGGAGGGAAGTTTGGGGTTATTGTGCCCGCCTTACCAAGTATCGAATTGCATGAAGTCAACTGGGAGATTATTATTCGACTTATTCGGCCAGCATTTGCGATTGCACTGCTCGTAGGTATCATGTCGCTGGTATCGGGGGTTGTAGCCGAAAACCTGACCGGATACCAACTTCGGTCAAATAAGGAACTTGTGGCTGAAGGAATAGCCAATATGGTGTCTTCATTATTTGGAGGTATCCCTGTTACAGGATCAATTGCACGGACAGTAACCAACATAGAAAATGGGGGAAATACGCGATTTGCAGGAGTTGTCCAGTCTCTTGTGTTACTAGCTATCCTGTTTTTATTCGGCTCCTGGATTTCTTACATCCCAGTGGCATGTGTGGCAGGTCTTTTAATGGTGGTCGCCTATAATATGAGTAAATGGAGGAAATTTCTAGCAATTATTGACGGATTTTCGGGAGATACACTGCTGATGCTTACTACATTTTTCACTACAATTTTCGTAGACCTTACAATAGCGTTGGAAGTTGGTTTTGTATTTGCAACAATACTGTTTATGAGGCGGATAGCCAACGTAAGTACTGTAAAAGAACTGACGAATAATTTTTTGGCGGATAACGGTTTTTATGTTGAAGAGCATATGGTAAACTACAAGATACCTAAGGGCGTCTCTGTGTACGAAATAAGTGGTCCTGTTTTTTTTGGTGCGGCACATAAATTTAAAGAATCTTTCTTCCATCTGAAAAATCAACCTTTGATTTTTATTATCAGGATGAGAAATGTGCCTGTTATTGATTCAACCGGAGTTCGCACAATTCTTGATGTGGCAAAGGACCTAAAGACACAAAATGTACAATTAGTCATTTCTGAGTTTAAGTATGATACTTTGGACGAAAAACTGGCAGCACTGTTTGTTTCGCGATTAGGGAAAAGCAATATACTTGGAACGCTAAGGGAAGCAATTCAGAGAAGTGAAGAGATTATTGGAGAAACAAAACTATTTAATTGAACCATTGGGGTTGGCTCCGAAATCAAAGGAAATGACGAGAACTCGCTGGTTATCCAGAAAAACAAATAATTAAAAATCCTTTGCTACAATAAGGTGTCGAACCTTGAATATTACATAGATTCTGCGCTTAATCTATCGTCAAAACTCGCTACAGTATGGCATTCCAGCGACTACATCAATAAACAACAACTTCAATTTTTGATATTTCCCGACGGTATCTACTACGATCGAAAAAATGACGAGTGTCGAACCACAAAAATAAATAGCGCATTTCACTATTTGTCAAGCCTGGCAAGGGTTTCAGAGGACATAAAAAAAGGGAACTGCAATGAAAAATTGCAATTCCCCGTTTCTGTAGTCTCAACAGGAATCGAACCTGTATCAAAAGTTTAGGAAACTTCTATTCTATCCATTGAACTATGAGACCATTACCGTGAGCTTTCGCCAAACGGAGTGCAAAGGTAGAAAAAAAGTAGGTAATTTCTATCTTGAAATTTTTGTAGCCGGGGCTTACTTTTTGCCGGGCTTCGGGTCGAGGCTTATGTCTTCGTCTCCCTGCTGGTAGGGCAGGTAGGAGATGATGAACTGAAACATCTCGTCGGTGGCTTTCATGCTGCCGTTCTGGTCGGTGATGCGCCGGGGCGGGTTGAAGGGATTGAACAGGTTTTTTGCCGTATTGTCGTAGATACCCTCTGCCACGATCACGCTGCCTCCGGGTATATGCACCATTTTGGGGAAGGTGTAGAAATACTGCCAGCCAAAGTCCCACCGGGGTATGGATATGAGCCTTATAGTATCACCATCGGGTTTTATGGCATAACCCTTGAAGCTTCTGCCCAGCAGGTGCATGTGCGGATTGATCGTGACCACCGAAATATCGAAGGGTATCTTGAACCTGCTCACCACCGGCTTTATGGTATTGGGCTCGATGATCATATCGGGTTCTACCGGCGACACGCCGATGGTGCCCAACTGAAACTCCTGCATGGGCCGATTGGGTGGTATGCGGCTAAAGAAAATGTTGATATAAGAGCTGTCCAGCACATCGTCCTTGCCGGTAAAGCCATAGTGCAGGTCGTTGAGCAGGAACGCGCCCTTGCGGGGCAGTACATAACCGCCTATGCCTTCGGGATAGATCTGGACATAAGTGCCGGGCAGGTAGTTGACCACTGACTTCTGCAGCACGGGGTAGGAGCCGTCGTCGTTGGGAAGCCCCAGTTTTTCGAAGGCTTGCAGTAGGTGCAGGGTGTCTTCAGCCATGTTCACCACCAGCTCGCCGTAGTTGACATTGGTCTTTTGCTCGAACTTGTATTTTACCATGTCGCCATTTACGTGGTGCACGATGTTCTTGTTACCGGGCATAAATTCTATAAGGGCCGCAAATGTGTCCTGCGGAAACTCGAACGGCACCTTGACGAGGAAGAATTTGTCCTGCGCATTGGCTTTTAATAAAACAGGTTGTACCGGTAGTCGCAGATCGGGTTGCCCGATCGCGGAACCCAAAGGGTAGGCCGGTTGTTTGGGCAATTTGCCGGGAGGACCTTGAGGCGCACCCTCGGCTACCCATTTTTGGATGACAGCGATGTCGTGGTCGGATAATGTTTTTTCGCCTATGAAGTGGGTGTAGTTGGGGTCGGCGGGCCAGGGTGGCATCAGTTTTTCTTTAACCACGTAGGCCATGGAACCGGCCAGCAGTTTTGCCTGAGGATAGGTCTCCAGCGAAGAATGTGCAGTGCCGCCGGTGCGATGGCACTGGTTGCAGTCTTTTTGCAATATGGTAGCTATATGTTCCGTAAAAGTAACAGTGTCGGGGAGGGTATTGGGGTTTTCGCAGGCCGCGAAGAATACGGTTATGAGCAGCAGTGGTCCTGCCGTTTTAAGTATATTAAAAATGAAAACAGCATCAGCAAGTAGTTGAAAATTAAGTTTTTGTGATTTAAGTTCTGATTTTGAAATTTTCATTTTTCTCCCTTGTTGAATTGGGGTCTCAGACCGTTTTTTGCGTCTGAATCCCGATTTTTTGA
>CAIYJV010000381.1 GCA_903926605.1 uncultured Bacteroidota bacterium | reverse complement strand
GCTGAGGTCGCCCGCATCGCCGAGTCCCGGAACGATATAACCCCTTGCGGTTAGTTCCTCGTCTATGGCTCCAGTCCAGATATGGACATCCGGGTAATGCCGGGAAAGGAATTCCAGACCTTCGTTGCACGAAATCGCTGCCACTACATGAACCTGAGACGGTTTTTCGGTTTCGAGCAAGGTATCCAGCGCGAGTTTGATAGACGAACCAGTGGCCAGCATAGTATCCGCCAGAATCAGCGGTCTGCCGGTAAGTTCCGGACAAGTGATATAACCCTGGCTAATGGAAAAACTACCGTCGTCTCCCAAAATGTGTTTGCGATAGGCCCCAATGAATGAACAGTCTGCCTGATCGAAAAAATTCAGCAAACCCTGGTGTAAGGGCAATCCGGCACGCAATATTGTGGCAAGTACGGGCTGTACGTCCAGGATGTAACTCACGGTTTCGCCCATGGGCGTCTGTGTTAAGTGGGCTTTAAAGGGGAGCATCTTACTAATTTCGTAAGCTGCGATTTCACCTATGCGTTCCAGGTTACGGCGAAAACGTAAACGGTCTTCCTGTATAGACACTTCGCGAAGCTGATAAATCCATTCGGATACTACCGAGTTTGTGGCACTTAAATTCGTGATCATAGCATGACAAAGTTAATACAGGATCGCATAGTTGCTATTTAAACTAAAAAACTAACATGTCTGCCGTTTTGAGCACAACAAACTTGACCAAACCGCTCAAATGCATTTTTTTGCAAATCGATCAATAAATCAAGGTAAATATTTCCCTTTTCCCCAACTAAATCAGATCGCCGGTATGTCTGATAAGTCAGATAAGAAACATACATATCTATATTGTTTTATTTTAATTCAATAAAATTACCCATCAACTGGCATAAATCGAATTGGATGATTTAGAACAATTGAGTATGTTTGTAGAGTATAGCTGAATAGTATTGCGCAAATTAAACCGATTAAGTAGTTCGCACCCGCGACCTTAAATTATTTTTGTATGAAACACTACTACCATTTTTTATTTCTGGCTGCCGCCTTTATGGCGTGCTTCACCAACTCCGCCTCCGGACAGTCTGCAATGCGCGCACAGCCGCATATGGTTTCGGCAAAGAACAATCCGGCGGCTGTGGGAATGAGAAATTATAAAACTTTTTCCGAAAGAAAAGTGGACCGGTCAGACGAGGTGCTGATGGCCAACAGGGGCTACGAAAACCACCCGGAAATAGGGATGAAGTGGGAAGGAGCGCCAGAAGGCGATTGCTTTGAAATACTGAGCAAACGTACCGAGATCAACAAAACCTTTGTAAAAAAAGGAACGAACGGCACGGATATCTATACACAAACCGCATCGGCTCCCATTCATTATAAAGACGAAAAAGGTAACTGGCGCACAATTCGGACCCTGCTGGAACCCGACAATAAAAAACCAGGCGTATACGCCGCATACGAACAACCTGCGCCTATAAGTATAGATACCAGACAAGGTGTGGTTTCTATAGGCAAAGAAGGTATGGGCTTTCGCTATAACAATAATCTTGAACTTATTTACGTAAAACCAGATGGCACGGAACAATCATTGGGCAATGCCAACTGGACCAGCTACACCGCTGGTGAAGAGGGCATATATGTAACCAATGCATGGCCGGGCGTAGACATAGAAATGTATGTGATACGCGGTGCTGTTAAGACAAATTTCCTTATTAATCACGCATTGCCTGAATACGCTGATGGCAAGTTGTTGGTACGTGACCATCTGGTAATGGACAAGGGCATGACGCTTTACGCATCTGGCCAGACCACTTTTGCCGGGAATATGGAAGTAAGAAACAGCGCGGGTGAGAAAATTTTTGATATGTCTGCTGCATCAGCATGCGAAAAAGCAAACGTTAAAGAGACCGTGGAAATGCTTAACTACCGCATTAACGGGAATACGCTTGATATTGAATTGCCCGGTAATTTTCTGAATCGTGGCGCAAGTGCCTACCCCGTGATCATTGATCCGCTGGTTTCACTTGCGACAAATTCTGCCGTTACCGGATCATCTTACAGTACTGACTGGACTGTACCTTGTGTGTACAGCAATCCCGCAACAGTACCTGCGAACATCACAATAACTGACATACAATGGGCATTTTCGTTTGCCACGAACAGTATTGCCTGGGTATCGGATGGCGCAGTTGACTTCCGTAAAGGAACCTGCCGCAGCCCCACAGGCCCCACTGGGACTACCGGATTCTATTGGTGTTGCAGCCTCACTTTTGCCCCCGGCAGCTGTACCGGCACCGGCGGAGCCGCATATACTATTCTTGCGGATCTGGCAGCATGTATACCACCCCCACAGTGCCCTTCTTACAACCTGAACCTGACGATGGACTTTTACCAAATGACAGCCCCTGCGGCTGCATGTGCCACAACGTATATTTATGCTACAACGCCATTGGTTATCACGGTTATTGGTCATACAGTAGAGTTTGTGTCTGCAACTGCTTCTGCAACCTCAATCTGTTCGGGCGCATCAACCACACTTACCGGCACAGGTATTTATGGTGTACCTCCTTACACGTTTAGCTGGACTCCGGGTCCTGTATCAGGGTCACCAGTAACCGTATCGCCTACAGCTACCACTACTTATACACTTACAATTACTGATGCCTGCGGTATCACTGCAACAGGAACCAGGACAATCACAGTAATAACCGAGGCACCGATCACTGGCACACCCACAGTGTGTGTGGGTAACACCACGGCGCTTGCAGATGCAACTGCCGGCGCACATACCTGGACGAGCAGTAACACCGGCGTTGCCACAGTTACAGCAGCAGGTGTAGTCACCGGCGTTTCGGCAGGTACGGCTACAATCACTTATACCACTACATCAACAGGCTGTTACGCCACCATGGTGGTTACGGTGACACCGCTCCCGTCTGCCATCACAGGCACGACCACACTTTGCGTAGGCTCTACGTCTACACTTAGTGATGCTACAGCCGGTGGAACCTGGACAAGCAGCAACACTGCAGTTGCCACGATTTCTGCAACCGGCGTAGTGACTGCTGTGGCTTCTGGCACAACAACTATCACTTATTCACTTGGCGGTGCCTGCGTGGTTACCATTACCGTAACTGTAAACCTATTGTCGCCTATTACAGGTCCCACAGCGGTTTGCGCGGGTTCTACCATTACACTTGCTGATGCCGCTGGAGCCGGAACCTGGACCAGCAGCAATACAGCTATTGCGACGGTTACATCTACCGGTGTAGTGACAGGAGTAGCCGCAGGCACAGTTACCATTACGTTTACAACCGGAGCAGGTTGCTCGACCACTGCCACAATTACCGTGAACGACCTGCAACCCATTACGGGCATTACCAGTGTTTGCGCTGGCGGCACCACCCCACTCGCCAATGCGGCGGGCGCAGGAACATGGTCAAGCAGCAATACAGCCGTGGCTACCATATCTACAACCGGTCTAGTAACCGGGGTTTCAGCGGGTACTACAACTATAACATTCGTAACAACGGCAGGTTGTACCACAACCACTACGGTTACAGTGAGTGATGTGGCCGCCATTGCCGGATTGACTACGATCTGTGCCGGACAGACCACAACGCTAACCGATGCCACTGCGGGTGGCACATGGAGCAGCAGTGCAACCGGCGTTGCCACCATTGATGCAACTACAGGTGCTATGACCGGTGTTTCCGGTGGCACCACCACTATTACCTACCAGACAGGCGCAGGTTGCTACAAGACGATGGTAGTAAACGTTAACCCTGTAGCCCCCATAACGGGTACGCTCTCTGTTTGCGTGGCCTCGACCACCACACTCGCCGATGCAGGCGGTGCAGGAACCTGGTCCAGTGGCAACACATCTGTAGCGACAATCGGCGCCACAACAGGTGTCGCATCAGGTTTGTCAGCAGGTACCTCTTCTATTACTTACACCAATTCCGTAGGCTGCGCTGCAACAGCGACGCTCACCGTACTTGCATTGCCCACTCTTGGAGGTACCACTGCGGTATGTGTGGGAAATACAGTAGCACTCTCGGCATCACCAACCGGCGGAACCTGGTCAACAACCAGCAGCACTATTGCAAGCGTAGGTGCGTCTTCAGGCAGCGTAACCGGATTCTCTGCCGGCAATGCTACCATGACTTATTCCACTACTGCAGGCTGTGTTTCAACTATCAATGTTGTGGTAAATCCGCTGCCAGATCCCATTACCGGTACATTATCTGTGTGTCAGGGCTATACGGCCACGCTTGCCGACGCTACAACAGGAGGCGGATGGCTGAGCAGCAACCCCGCCGTGGCATCGGTAGATGCCGCTGGAGTTGTAACAGGCAACTCAGGTGGTACGGTACAAATAAGCTATACGTCCGGTGCAGGTTGTGTGAATACTGCCAACTTTACTGTAAACTCTACACCACCTGCAATCAGCGGTGCCACATCTGTTTGTGTCGGATCTACAGCATATGTGTACGATGCACTTTCCGGTGGCTCGTGGAGTAGTAACAACACTGCTATTGCTACGATAGACCCTTCTTCAGGACTTGTTACAGGCGTATCGAACGGATCGGTTGTCGTTACTTATACATCTTCCTTTGGCTGCTACATTACGGCAACCCTATTTATCAATGCCCTGCCGGGAAATATCGGAGGTAAAAAAGAAATGTGCGAAGGCGCTACCGGATTGCTGACTGATACCATACAAGGCGGAACCTGGGTAAGCGGCACACCGTCTACCGCAACCATAAATGGTACCACAGGTCTTGTTACCGGTCTGGTCGCAGGCACTTGCAATGTGACTTATACCGTGGCTGGCTGTAACGCGATCACAGTGGTTACAATTGACCCTAACCCTCCCGCCATCACCGGACTTACATCACTTTGTACGCAAGCTTCGGAGACCCTTACAGATGCAATGGCGGGCGGAACCTGGTATTGCGACAATCCGACATCAGCTACTATTGACGCATCAACCGGAATACTCACCGGTATCGCATTCGGTACTTTTAATATTACTTATACGTTGCCAACCGGATGTCTGGTTACAGGATCGGACACCATACAAACAGCGCCAAAGGTTTCGTTCTATGTAAACCCCAATGTGTGTATCGGAGACACTGTAAAAGTAGAACTGACTGCCAACAGCCCGAACATTACCAGCTATAACTGGCACTGGGGCAGCGCAAACGTGATCGTGGCAAGTTCTAACACCTTCGGACCCTATTTTGTTTCATGGACAGGGGCCGGCACTTATTACATTTCTGTAACCGGTAACGCAACCGTTTTATGTCCGAGCCTTAGTGCACAGGATACGATCCTGGTGCATAACTATCCGGCTGCCAACATTCTGGATCCTATTTTCCTGAATGGCAATGGTACTTCATTGTGTACCGGAGACAGCGTGATGCTCCGGGCCGGAAGCCAGGACCCGAACTACAGTTACTATTGGTCGCCTGTGCATTATTTTGAACAAAACAACATTGGAACGGTATATGGTACAATAGAAAGAGCGGGTTATGTGTGGCTGACAGTCAGGGATCAGTTTGGTTGTACGGCCACTGACAGCGTGATGGTGAACGCACAACCCTGCTGCCTGGTAAGCATGCCTAATGCCTTCTCACCCAACAACGATGGCCTGAATGATATTTTCAGACCTGTTGGCATCGGCACCCACGGCATTCACATTTTCCGTGTAATGAACAGGTGGGGACAAACCGTATTTGAAACTGTTAAAAACAAAAATGGCTGGGACGGCACATTCAATGGCGTACCTCAGGAAATTGGCACCTATTACTACCTGCTTAGTTATGACTGCGATGGCAAGACGTTAACTGAAAAGGGCGAAGTAACACTGGTACGGTAATCCAAGACCGGACCTAAAAAGGAAAAAGCCCCGCTCGGGGCTTTTTCCTTTTTAGTATTTCGAAGAAGAAAAAAATCAGTGTTTGCCTGCGAAAACAAGGGCCAGTACTTTGTCTACATCCTCTGGCGTATCAATACAATGACTTTCGTAACCGGTAAGTGCACACTTGATCCGGAAGCCGTTTTCGAGCCACCTGAGTTGTTCGAGTGACTCGGCCTTCTCCAGGCCTGAAACAGGCAATCTGGTTATTTGTTCCAGAATATCCCTGCGATAAGCATACATACCCACATGCCTGTAATACCGATGATGCAGGTGCCACTCCCGTTCATGTACACCCTTGACATAGGGAATGACCATTCTGCTGAAGTAAAGTGCCTCATTCTTATCATTTAATACAATCTTTACCTCGCCCAGATCGAACAGCAGTTCATGACTGTTCACAGCTATCATTTGCGTGGCAATTTCTACAGTGCCGTCTTTCAACGCTGCCGCAAGTTCATCTATTTGCTGTGGTTCTATAAATGGCTCGTCGCCCTGGATATTGATGACATAATCGAACTTCCCATGCTGTTGCTTCAGGGCATCCCAGCACCGGTCAGTGCCGCTTGGGTGGCCTGTGGCCGTCATTACAGCAGTGCCCCCAAATGCCAGTACATGATCGTAGATCCGGGCATCGTCTGTTGCCACCACGAGCGCTGATAAACTGGTGCTTTTGGCAGCCTGTTCATAAACCCGTTGTATCATGCTTTTGCCTAAAACAGGTGCGAGCGCCTTACCGGGAAAGCGCGTGGAAGCGTACCGGGCTGGAATAATACCGATGATCATTGAAGCGTAATTGTTGCGTTTGTAAGGGTATAAAATTTTACATCGTTAGCATTTCTGTGCGACAAGTACTGTCTGTAATTATCTGAATAGGCCACCCGATTTGAAATGGTTTCGTCAAAATTGCCATTGAGTGAGATCAAAAGCTCGGAAACCTCCCGAACTGCGAACCCGGACCCCGGAGCGGCTGTGACATAATCGGCCAAGCCCCTGCTACGGGTATAACGCGTCAGCATCGGGCTACTTTGCCTGCCAACCATAAAACGAAGCCCCACCTCTCCTGCAACCGAAAGATCGAGTACATCGTCGAACATGAATGCGATTTCTCTGGCCTCCAGACCTTGCTCTCGCCGCAGGTGCAAAAGCGCATCCTGTTTGTGCTTGATGCCGGTATATACCGCATCGAAACACTCTCTGCCGGCCAGCTTTACGGCATCCTCATTTTGCTCGCCGGTAATAATGGCGGTATAAGGCACCGTACCATGCCGCAGATAATGACTGAACCGCAGCATATTGGTGCCCATCGAGTCTATTTCGCTAAACGAACTAGAGTTGTTGGGCTGCTTGACCCCATTGTTGAATACGCCATCCCAATCGAACAAAAATGCACGAATGGAAGACAGACGCGATGCTATCTCCTCCGCATCGGTAAGGAATTCGCCTTTAAAAAGTTCTTGTATCCGTAAAGGGTCATTTGCCATTAGCCAGTAGATTGCAATGAACAGGATTATGTCATTTCCGGGCGCAGCTCCTACTGTTCCGGCCAATAAATATACCAGACGAACGCCTAGTCGTTTTTCAAATCCTGTATGTCCAGCATCCCGGCAGGTTTGCCGTTCTCTGTTACCAGGATCGTATCCACGTTTGTTTTCTTAAACAACAGGGCAGCCTCGTTCAGCAATACACCACCGTCTATACTAATTGGAGTCTTATAAGTAAGCTCTGCCAGTTTTTTAGACAGTATGTGTTCGCCGTCAGCCTGCAACAATCTGCGCAGATCTCCGTCTGTGAACACGCCCATTACTTCGCCGTTGTCATTAACCACGGTGATGGAACCGAACCCAAATTCCGTCATCTTTACGATTGCATCCTTGAGGTTTGCAGACGATTTCACAACGGGGTTTATGGAGTTGATCGCTTCGCGTACACGCACTGTCATCAGGCGCGTATCGCTCAGGAACTGCTCTGTACCCAGTGTGGTAAAATTATTGTCGGTAAGCGTTTTCAATATCTTCAAAGGAACAGTAATGGTGTGCACGCCCAGATTAATTGCATTGCGCACATGCTCTGCGTTACGAACAGAACTGAACATGATCTTGGTCTGGTAACCATAAAAATTCACTGCCTCCACACACTGGCTCACCAGTGCCAGCGCATCATGACCCTGATCCTGCAGCCTGCCCACAAGCGGACACACATAGGTAGCACCAGCGTGCATAGCCATATATGCCTGCTGAAGTGTATACACCAGGTGCACATTGACCAGCAAACCTTCTTTACGCAGCAGATGACAGGCACGAACACCTTCGAGCGACACGGGTATCTTAAACACGGTACGGTTCGGGTCCAGACCAAGGTCCAGTTGGCGGCGCGCTTCCTTTACCACTTCTTCAGCCGTATTGCCCAGTGCTTCGATCTGCAGCACCGGCACCATCTTCGACAATTTAACGATCATGCCGTCTATATCGGTAATACCCTCGCGCTGCATGAATGTAGGCGTAGTGGTAAGCCCGTTGAGAAAACCCAATTTAAATCCTTCTTCGATTTCTTTCAGGTTGGCTGAATCAAGATATAATTCCATCTTTCGTAAGTTGCTTTATGATTAATTTGAAACGATTTGAAAACAAAATTTTCGTTAATATTTATACGAACGGACAAAGCTACAATTTATTAGCCAGTTGCCAAAAAGGCCGGTTTGAGGACCACTATATCCCTGCCGCCGAAACTGGCAAATTGGGCTGATTGCATGTCTGGCCTTTAATATTTCCATACCTTTACAGATACACGAACCGATGAGATTTCTGCTATTTTTTCTGCTGGTCATGCCTGCCTTTTGCAGCGCACAGGTCATCACCACGCTGGCGGGCGGAGGAAGCGGTGGAACTGGTGACGGCGGGCCAGCCACCAACGCCACCTTTGGCGGAGCAATGCGCGGTTTTGCCGTAGACAGATCGGGTAACATAATTATAGCCGACTGGTGGGGCAACCGACTGCGCCGTGTAGATGCCATTACCGGAATCATCACAACAATAGCCGGCACTGGTACGGGCGGGTATAACGGCGACAGCATACCTGCCACCAACGCTATGGTCTGGGGCCCTGCTTTCGTGGCTACCGATACCGCAGGCAACATTTATTTTTCTGAGTCGCAAAACCAGCGTGTGCGGGTTATACGATCGTCTGGCTACATTTATACCTATGCCGGAAACGGAACCGGAGCGGGCTTCTCTGGTGTATCCGGTGTTTTTTCGGGCGATGATGGCCCGGCAACCGATGCGGAGCTGGACGGGCCGCAGGGGCTGGCATTGGACAGCCACGGGAACCTCTATGTGAGTGACGCCAACAACCACCGTGTGCGTATGATAGATGCAGCCACAGGACAGATAAGTACAGTAGTTGGCAATGGCAGCGCTGTCGGTACAGCAAGCGGCGTACCAGCCACGGCCACCGGGCTGGCTTATGTGTACGATATCTTTACAGATGCCGTAGACCGGATCTATGTGGCAGATATCGGCAGTGGCAGTAAGCGGGTGAGACTGATAGACCCTACATCGCACATCATATACAATATGGCCGGCACGGGAACATCGTTATATAACGGAGACGGCATAACCGCAGACTCAGCAAACATCAGCCCGTTTAGTATGCTCAGCGCGAATGGAGTGCTCTATATATCGGACTATGGCAACAACCGTATCAGGGCAGTAGAGGGCGAGTTTCAAATTATTTCGACTTTTGCGGGTAATGGCTTCGCTGGTTTCTCGGGCGACAATGGTCCGGCATCGGCGGCCTGCATATTCGAGCCCTCACACCTGGCTATGGATACATGCGGCAGCCTTTACTTCGCTGATGCGTCCAACCAGCGTATTCGCAAGATTTCTTTCGACACCTCGTGTCATTTCGGCCTCACAAGAATAGCTCCACCCATTACCGTCTATACTCCGAAAATAGGCCCCAATCCGGCGAGCAGCCAAGTGTACATAGAAGGAATGCCAAATTTGAGCCATATCGCTTTGTACAACAGCTGCGGTATCCTGATCACTGAAAAAAACAGTACAGATTCAAACGATGCCCTATCCGTGGCAGACCTGAAATCAGGGATATACTTTTTGAAAATAAGGGATGAACACACGGGGATCAGCACGATTCGTTCGTTTGTAAAAATTGACTGACCGGAGCAGCGATTTACCTAAAAACGAACAAATCGGAACCGTTTCCGGGGTTCAAATAAAATAATTCTTTACCGCGTAGGTCTGCAACTTGCATCCAGTCACTCTGAAATTTCCGGATGATGCCTATTTTTTCATCATGTTGAAAACATCTCCGGGCTTGCATTGCAGATGAAATTTTAAGTTATCCACATCGTGTGCACAGATATCCACACCAATATGCCGGATTTTCGTCAATTTTATTGGAAATTTAAACGTAAACCCAATATAGTAAAGACTTCCCCTTTGTGAAGAGAAATGTGGACAAATAATTTAACCCGTTTTTGGTGGGAATTTGGGGGGAATTGTGTTATTTTGTGTGATAAATAAGCTGATTCAGCTCGTTCAACACAAATGACACCCCTCTACGAAGAATACGAGATCACCATGGATGCAAAAGGCAGATGCCTTTTGCCCGCCGATCTGCGGAAGCTGTTCGAAAACGGCGAGGGTGATTGTTTTGTATTGAACCGCGGATTTAACGGTTGCCTGAATGTGTTTCCACTCGAGACCTGGAATAAAAGACTGGCCGAGGTTTTGGAACTGGATGACTACGACGAAGATGCGGTAACTTTTAAGCGACTCTTCCTGAGTGGTGCCACCAAAGTAGCGGTGGACAGCGCTGACAGGATCCTGATCCCGAAAAACCTGCAGGAAACCGCCCATATAAAAAAAGACGCGGTTTTGAGAGGTATGGGCAACAAACTGGAACTGTGGGACAGAGAGACCTACTATAACTTCCTGAACAAGAACGCAGACAACTATAGCAAACTTGGGAAAACAGTAATGGGTAAAAAACCGGATAACCAGACTAAATCTTAAACAGTATGGCGAATCCAGTTTTCTATCACGAACCGGTTCTTTTGCATGAAGCGATAGACGGACTATGTATCCGCGAATCGGGCACTTATGTGGACGCCACCTTTGGCGGCGGTGGACACAGCAGGGCTATTCTGAACCAACTGGGCAAACAAGGGCGGCTGGTAGTGTTTGACCAGGACGAAGATGCCTGGAAAAACAAACCCGACGACGCCCGCGTGACGCTGGTAAAAGAAAACTTCAGGTATCTGAACCGATTTCTCAGACTGCACAGCATCACTGCCATTGACGGAATACTTGCAGACCTGGGAGTGAGCTCTTATCAATTCGACACAGCTGAAAGAGGCTTCTCCACAAGGTTTGAAGGCCCTCTGGACATGAGAATGGACAAGCGGAATGAGAAGACGGCTGCCAGTGTGTTAACAGAATTGACCGAAGCCCAGCTTCATTTGCTCTTTGAAAAATACGGCGAGGTTCGCAACTCGAAACAACTGGCAAAGCAAATCGCCACTCAGCGAAAATCAGTAAAACTGAATACTGTAGAGTCGCTGAAAGCAATGATAGAACCAGTGATGAAGGGTCCGGCAAACCGGTATCTGGCACAGGTTTTTCAAGCGCTGCGTATAGCAGTGAATGACGAATTCGGAGCACTGAATGATCTGCTGGAGCAGTCGGTAAAGTATCTGAATCCCGGCGGAAGGCTTTGTGTCATTTCGTTCCACTCGCTGGAAGACCGGATCGTGAAGCAGTTCATGAAGTCTGGCGGGGTAAGCACGGAAACCAACCCACTGACCGCTCAACGGGTGACACCGCTAGTAAAAATGATAACACCGAAGCCTATAGAAGCTACGGAAGAAGAACTGAGAAGAAACCCACGGTCGCGTAGTGCGAAACTAAGGGTGGCTGAAAAAATATAAATGGAACAGGACAACAACATACAGGAGACCATGACACCCGCGCAACGGGTGAAAAGCGACTGGCAGGCACTCGTGGACAAGTTGTCTTACAAAGCGATCGTGAGCAATATGCCCTTTCTGATGTTCCTGGCCGTGCTCTGTATTTTTTATATCAGCAACAGCCACAGGGCAAACGAATTGCAAAGACAACTGAATGTACAGAACAATATGCTGAAAGAAATGAGGTGGAAATACCTGGACATCAAATCGCAGCTCATGTATGTAAAGACAGAAACACAAGTAATAAACAACGCGAAACGACTGGGACTTCAACCCTCATTGCTTCCGGCATATAAAATAACAGTAGACACCAGCAAAAAACAGTAACACAAGCGCAGTCTGATAAAAAATGGATGTTAAAAAGGACATACGATTCAGGGTTTACATGGCTTTTACTTTCATCTGCCTGTTTGGCATCGCTATCATTATGAAAGCGATAATGATACAGGTAAAGGAAGGACCGAAGCTGCGCGCCGAAGCAAGGGAACTACAGACCCGCTTCGACACGCTGATCGCTGAACGTGGTAATATCTATACAGAAGACGGGACCATGCTGAGCACGTCGATCCCTGAGTTTGATGTACACGTCGACTTTTCAGTAATGGACTCAGCGCTGTTCAACAAGAATATAGATACATTGTCGTTGTGTCTGGCGGGACTTTTCCTTGACAAGTCATCCACAGAATACAAAGAAGATTTCATAAGGGCTTACAATGAAGAAGACCGCTACTTCCTGCTAAAGAAAAAGCTGAGGTACAACCAGTATGAAACACTCAGGTCGTTCCCGATCTTTAATAAAGGCAAGGCCCGTGGCGGTCTGATCGCAGACCCGCAGGAAAAAAGAACCATGCCATACGCCATGGTAGGACTACGCACAATTGGCATGTTTCGCGACAGCAATAAAACAGGTATAGAACGCGCTTACGACAAATACCTGACCGGCGAGAATGGGCGAAGAATGTTGCGCAAATCTACCGGCAATAACTGGATAGCGATCGAGGGTACAGAGATCGACCCGCAAAACGGGAAGGACGTTGTGACAACAATAGACATCAACATACAGGACGTAGCCGAACATGCACTGATGAGCGTTCTGGAGAAATACGAATGCACTTATGGAACCTGCATCGTAATGGAGGTGAACACCGGCAAGATAAGGTCCCTTGTAAATTTGGGCCGGCAGTCTGACGGTTCTTACTTTGAAGACTTTAACTACGCCATGAGCCCCACCGAACCCGGCTCTACCTTCAAACTCGTGACATTGCTATCCATACTCAATGACCGAAAAACAAACGTAGAACAGATCATTGACCCGGAAGGCGGGAAAATACGGTTTGGCAACAGGGTAATGAAGGATTCTCACCTGGGACTGGGACCTATACCGATATGGAAAGCATACGCAGAGTCGAGCAATGCGGCCTTTGCCAAGCTTGCCTATATGTATTACAGGGAACATCCGAGTCAGTTTACCGACCACCTGAAACAGTTTCATCTGAACGTAAAAACCGGAATTGACCTGCCCGGCGAACGCCCACCCGTGGTGAACACACCCGACAGCAAAATATGGAGTGCTACCTCCCTACCGTGGATGGCCACAGGATATGGCATACAAGTAACCCCATTGCACACTTGCATGCTCTACAACGCAGTTGCCAATAAAGGGAAAATGGTAAAACCCTACCTCGTAAATTCTATCCGTGAATACGGCAAGGATGTAAAGGTTTTTCAACCAGAGGTCGTGGCCACGATAGCAGATTCAACAGTGCTGGCGCAGGTGAACAAATGCGTAAGCGCTGTGGTTACCGAAGGTACGGCCAAAGGGATACAATCTCCTTACTATACTATGGCGGGCAAAACGGGAACAGCGCAGGTATCCGATGGCGCCATAAAATACTCATCCGGTGTTTATCAGGGTTCATTCGTGGGATTCATACCAGCTACGGAACCCCGCTACACGATTTGTGTGGTGATACGCACCAAACCGCATTCTGCAGCCTATTACGGCGGCGCGATCGCAGCCCCGGTGTTCAGAATGGTTGCCGACAAAATATTTTCTGCCAACATGGGCGCCTGGGATGGTCCGCTGGATAGTCTGGCACGCACCGCAAACAACCTGCTACCTGCCAAACTGGCTACAGCACACAGCTACCAGATACTACTCAGTGCCCTTCGCAAACACAGTGTTACTCCCGTAGACGCGATGAACATGATGATGCAACTGCGCACCGACAGCACCCGACATCTTGCTGTAGAACCGGCTAAGATGTTCCGCAACCTGGTACCGGACGTTACCGGAATGGGACTGAAAGACGCAGTGTATATACTTGAAAACAGTGGAATGCAGGTAACGGTACAAGGCAAGGGCAAGGTAGCGAGCCAGTCTATTGAAGCGGGTACGCGCGTGGTAAAAGGGCAAAATATAATATTACAGTTAAGCTAATGAAGAAGCTAAACGACATATTGACCGGAATAACCCCTTTAAAAATAAAGGGCGCAACCGATATTCGGGTGACCGGGATATGTATTGACTCCCGCAAAGCGGCAGCCGGATGGGCTTTCGTAGCGGTAAAGGGCACCCTGTCAGACGGACATAACTTCATTACAAAAGCAGAAGAGCTGGGTGCCAGCACCATCATTTGCGAAAAAATGCCCGACCACATCAGCGAGGGCACAACCTATGTGGTGGTAACAAACAGCGCATCGGCTACCGGTATACTTGCTGCCAACTTCTACGGCAATCCTTCTGGCAACATGAAGGTAGTGGGTGTGACCGGCACGAATGGCAAAACCACCACGGCTACCCTGCTGTACAAACTACACAAGGACCTTGGTTATAAATGCGGACTTATATCCACCGTAAAAAACATGGTGGATGAGGAAGAAATAATAGCCACCCACACCACTCCCGATGCAGTATCGATACAGGAACTCTTCAGGCAGATGGCGGATGCGGGTTGTGAATATGTGTTCATGGAGGTAAGCTCGCACGCCATACATCAGGACCGGATCGCCGGAATCAGGTTTGCGGGGGGCATCTTTACAAATATCACCCATGACCACCTGGATTACCACAAGACATTTGACGAATACATACGTGTAAAAAAATGCTTCTTTGACCACCTTGCCGCTGATGCCTTTGCACTTGTAAATGCCGACGATAAACGGGGCATGGTAATGATGCAAAACACAGCAGCATCTAAAAATACATACAGCCTTAAAATGCCTGCCACCTTTAAAGGAAAGGTGCTCGAAAACGGGCTCTCCGGGCTGGTTATGAACGTAGACAATCACGAAGCACATTTCAGGCTCATTGGTACATTCAATGCCTATAACCTGCTGGCCGTGTACGGTACAGCCGTACTGCTGGGTGTGGACAAACTGGATGCGCTTGCCGGGCTGAGCCGTTTGTCGGGAGCTGCGGGACGATTTGAAACCTACTTCTCACCAACCGACAAAATACTGGGCATCATTGACTATGCCCACACGCCCGATGCGTTGATAAACATATTGGCCACTATAAACCAATTGCGCTCCGGAAAACAACAGCTCATAACCATTGTGGGTTGTGGCGGAGACCGGGACCGCACTAAGCGCCCTATAATGGCCGAAGTGGCAGCAGCACATTCAGACAAAGTGATCCTGACTACAGATAACCCCAGGAGCGAAGACCCTGAGGCCATACTGGACGAAATGGAGACAGGGC
Organism: uncultured Bacteroidota bacterium; assembly: GCA_903926605.1. Classification (GTDB taxonomy): domain Bacteria; phylum Bacteroidota; class Bacteroidia; order Chitinophagales; family Chitinophagaceae; genus CAIYTT01. Next base: position 19,716 of record CAIYJV010000381.1, on the reverse strand, counting down.
TGAATGCCGCACAAAAACGCAAATACCTGCGCATTACCGACCGGAAAGAAGCCATAAAAACAGCCTGTATGCTTGCACAACCGACAGACATTATTCTGGTTGCGGGCAAGGGCCATGAAACCTATCAGGAGATAAAGGGAGTGAAATACCATTTTGACGACCATGAAGAATTAATAAAAGCTTTCGAAACCCAAAACAGGTAAGACCAGATGCTGTACTATTTGTTCACATATCTACGAGACAATTTCCACCTTATGGGTGCGGGATTGTTTAACTATATCACCTTCCGTACAGCGCTGGCCATAATGTTGTCCCTCTTTATTTCTTTGATGATGGGGAAACGCCTGATTGACTATCTGCGCAAGAAACAGATAGGCGAAACTATCCGTGATCTGGGCCTTGCCGGTGAGGCGCAGAAGAAGGGCACCCCCACAATGGGCGGCATTATCATTATCGCAGCTATACTTATTCCCACCCTGTTGTTTGCACGGATTCTGAATGTGTACATCGTACTGATGCTGGTTTCTACTATCTGGCTGGGTATTGTAGGTTTTCTGGACGACTATATAAAGGTTTTCAAGAAGAACAAAGAAGGTCTGGCAGGAAAATTCAAAATAATGGGGCAGGTTGGACTTGGTATTATCGTAGGCCTCACCCTTTATTATAACGATCACGTAACGATAAGCCGGGAAATTCAGCCGGGACAAACGGGCATACACAACAGAGCCGAAAAACTGGAGTCGGGCGTTAAGAAAAGAAGAGATGAAAACGGGAAAGATCAGTATTATGTAAATGTTCGCACCGTTACTACCACCATACCATTTGTGAAGTCTCATGAGTTCGCTTATGCGAAACTGGCCTCTGTATTCGGTGAAAAATACCTGGAGATCACCACACCAATATTGTATGTTTTGGTAGTGATCATCATAATCGTCGCGGTCTCGAACGGAGCCAATATCACAGACGGGATAGACGGGCTAGCCACCGGTGTGTCTGGTATTATAGGCGTCTGTCTCTGGTTTTTCGCTTATCTGTCGGGCAACTACTTGTTTGCGGGCTACCTCAACATCATGGACATTCCGAATCTGGGAGAACTATCTATTTTCATCGGCGCATTCATTGGTGCCTGCGTAGGTTTTCTCTGGTACAATGCCTATCCCGCACAGGTGTTTATGGGCGACACGGGCAGCCTGGCCCTGGGCGGAATTATCGCCTCTCTTGCCATCATCGTGAGAAAAGAGTGGCTGATACCTATTTTTTGCGGCATTTTCCTGGTCGAGAACCTCTCGGTGATGATACAGGTATGGAATTTTAAACGCACCAAAAAGAAATACGGAGAAGGTCGCAGGATTTTCCTGATGGCGCCACTGCACCACCATTTTCAGAAAAAGGGATACCATGAAGCAAAAATTGTAACCCGGTTCTGGATCATAGGGATCATGCTGGCCATACTCAGTATCGTAACACTAAAAATACAATAATGAACCAGTCTAAACCACGCCTCGTAATTATGGGCGCCGCAGAAAGCGGTGTAGGCGCAGCCATTCTGGGCAGCCTGCGCGGTTGGGACGTTTTTGTGTCAGACGCGGGGCGGATCAAGGAACAATTCAGGAAAGACCTGGAGCAATATCAGATCCCGTTTGAAGAAATGGGTCATACGCCCGAAAAGATCCTGAATGCACAGTGTGTTGTAAAAAGCCCCGGCATTCCGGAAAAGGCTGAAATGGTAAAGGCAGTACGCAAGGCAGGTATAGAAGTTTGCAGCGAAATAGAATTCGGCTATCGCTACAAGGGCGACTCCCGCATCATTGCCATTACAGGCAGTAACGGCAAAAGCACCACCACAAAGCTGATGTATGCAATCATGCTAGCCGACGGAAGGGATGCAGCACTAGTGGGCAATATCGGATACAGCTTTGCACGGAAAATAGCCGAGCAGCCAGCTGCATGGTATGTGATGGAGATCAGCAGCTTTCAGCTGGACGATATACATCAGTTCAGACCCGATGTCGCCATTCTGCTCAACATCACACCCGACCATCTGGACAGGTACAATTACGATTTCAACAACTATGTAGCATCAAAATTCCGGGTTACCATGAACCAGACATCAAACGACGTATTGGTGATAAACAAGGATGATCAGGCAATCAATAATTATCTGACCACACACTTCACAAACGCAAAAACCATTCAATTCACAATGGAGGACAATACAGTAAACAACGAAGGCGGCAATATCCGCGACGAGCAGATGCACCTGAATTATGAAGGCGAGCGTTTTGACATGTCCATTCATGATCTATCCCTGAAAGGAAAACACAATCAATATAATTGTATGGCAGCGGGCATCTCTTCGATGGTAGTTAGAGTTAGGAAGGAAAAATTGCGCGAAGTATTCTCCGGCTTCGAGGGGCTGGAACACCGCCTGGAATTCGTAGCCAAGGTGCGCGGCGTGACCTTTATAAACGACAGCAAGGCCACCAACCTCAATTCGGTATGGTATGCGCTGGAGTGTATGGATAAACCCGTGGTACTGATAATGGGTGGTCAGGACAAAGGCAATGACTACAGCGAGATCCTGAACCTGGTGAAAGAAAAGGTCAAGGCCATTATTTGTCTGGGCAAGGACAACACCGCCATTCATGCCGCATTCGACAGCGCAGTGCCCAATGTAATTGACACTAACAATGCGCATGATGCCGTACTGGCCGCTTACGCGTTTGCCGACAAAGGCGACGTGGTGCTCCTTTCGCCAGCCTGCGCCAGCTTTGATCTTTTCAACAATTTTGAAGACCGTGGTCATCAGTTCAAAGAAGCTGTTAGAAATCTTTAATCGAAATGAAAGATCTGATCGTAAAAGGAAAAGGAGATAAGGTTATCTGGGGGGTGGTACTGCTGCTCTCACTGGTAAGCCTGCTTGTAGTGTACAGCTCCACCTGTTCGCTTGCATACCGCATGGCGCGCAATTCCAATTACTATCTTATCAAGCAACTCATGGTGCTGGCTTTCGGCCTTCTGATCACCTATTGGGTTCATAAAGTTAACTACACCCGTTTTGCCAAAATAGCGGTGATAGCCTATGCGTGCAGCCTGCCATTACTGTTCTACACCTTGTTTTTCGGAACCAGCCTCAACGAAGGCTCCCGCTGGATCAGGGTGCCCATCATCAACCTCACCTTCCAAACATCTGATCTTGCCAAGCTGGCACTCTTCATGTTCCTTGCCCGCACACTCAGTGCAAAGCAGGGCGTAATAAAAGACTGGAAAAAAGGATTTATCCCCGTATTGCTTCCCATGCTGCTCACCTGTGCGCTCATAGCCCCGGCCAACCTATCCACAGCGCTCATGCTGGGTGTGACCTGCTCCATTGTGTTCTATATTGGTCGCATCAAGGTGGCCCATCTGCTCGTGTTGGCCGGCATCGGCATAATGGGTATAGCCGCGTTGTTCGTGGTTTCTAAAGTCACAGGTTTCGGCAGGGCCAAGACCTGGGAACAGCGTATTGAGGATTTTATGGGTCACAAAGACAAGGACGCCCCACATAAAGATGTGTACCAGGTGCAGCAGGCCAAAATAGCCATCGCCAATGGTGGAGTATTTGGGCTGGGCCCGGGCAACAGCCGCCAGCGCAACAATCTGCCTCATCCGTACTCAGATTTTATATACGCCATCATTATTGAAGAATACGGTATCGTGGGCGGTGCCACTATGGTGATTCTGTATCTGATATTCCTGTGGCGAAGCATCAACATTTTCCGGCGGTGCCCGTATGCGTTCGGGGCGTTCCTTGCGGTGGGGCTCAGCATCACACTGGTATTTCAGGCCATGCTCAATATGGCGGTAAATGTGCACCTCGTGCCCGTTACCGGCCTTACGCTCCCTATGGTGAGCATGGGCGGATCGTCTATTTGGTTCACCAGTGTGGCTATTGGAATTATCCTGAGTGTGAGCCGCTATGTGGATGAAATGGAAGGAGAAAAACCCGCGACGCCACAAAAAGTGGTAGCAACTGTTGAAAAAACTGCACCTACGGGCGAGTCTAAAATATTTGTAAAAACCGGTGCCGGGAGACAGGGCAACAAATTATCCGAGTCATGAAAAAGCTGAAAGTGATCATAGCTGGTGGTGGTACCGGGGGACATATTTTCCCCGCGGTTGCTGTTGCCCATGCACTTCGCAGCCAACAACCGGACGTAGAGATACTCTTTGTTGGCGCACTAGGCCGGATGGAAATGGAAAAAGTGCCACAGGAAGGTTTCCAGATCATCGGACTCAACATAGCTGGTTTCAACAGAAGTAACTTACTGAGCAATTGGTCCCTGCCCTACAAACTGATCACCAGCCGGATAAAAGCGCGCCGCATAATCCGTTCATTCGGACCAACCGTGGTGATGGGCGTTGGCGGCTACGCCAGTTTCCCTATGCTTTCCGCAGCACAGGGCATGGGCATACCTACACTGATACAGGAGCAAAACTCCTATGCCGGTAAAAGCAACAAAATACTGGGCAGAGGGGCACAATCTGTGTGCGTGGCATATACCGGTATGGAGCGTTTCTTCCCAGCCGGGAAAATAACACTCACGGGCAACCCGGTACGGAAAATTATTTCCAGGATGAGTGCAACTGCTCAGGAAGGGAAAAAGCACTTCGGGTTGGATCCTGAAAAATTTACAATACTGGTAACTGGTGGAAGCCTGGGTGCCAAAACGATAAACCAAACCATTGACGCAGGTCTGGAAAATCTTTTGGAATTAGGCTACCAGATCATCTGGCAGACCGGCAAACCCTATTTCCCGCAGGCCTCCATGCGTGCAGGCAATTGGGCCGACCGGGTAAAAACGCTGGAGTTCATACGCGAGATGGATAAAGCCTATGCCGCCGCAGACCTCATCGTATCCCGCGCAGGAGCCTTAGCCATTGCCGAAATATGCATTGCTGCCCGCCCTGTCATTTTCATCCCTTATCCGTTCGCAGCAGAGAACCACCAGGAAAGTAATGCAATGTCGCTGGTGGAAAAAGCTGCGGCAACCATGATCAAAGACAACGAAGCAGGAGATAAACTAATAACCGAGATACAACGAATTGCAGGCAACGCCGACCTGCGCGCAGAAATGAAACAAAACCTGGCTTCGCTGGCTATAAAAGATGCCGACGAAAGGATAGTGGAAAAAATACTGGAAATCGCAAGATAAATGGACATCAGCAACATAAAAAGAGTGTATTTCCTCGGCATAGGAGGCATTGGAATGAGCGCCATAGCGCGTTTCTTTCTGAAGCGCGGCGCCGTGGTGTCCGGCTATGATAAAACCCCGACTGCGCTTACAGCCATGCTCGAGCAGGAGGGTATGCGCATTCACTTCGACGACGATATAAACCAGTGCGACCACGATGCACAACTGATAATTTATACCCCGGCTATTCCCGCTGGCCACACAGAACTAAACTGGTACCGCGACAATTCATACCCGGTATTCAAGCGCAGTGATGCACTGCAGTGGATCACTGAAGCACTCTATGCGATCACCGTTGCAGGCACACACGGCAAAACCACTATCTCTACCATGATAGCCTATTTGCTGCGCGAAACAGGCTATGGCTGCAATGCATTCCTGGGTGGCATTTCGTCGAATTATGAAACCAACTACTGGCATTCGGACCGGCAGGTAGCCGTAATTGAAGCCGACGAATACGACCGCAGCTTCCTGAAACTGAAGCCCGATGTGGCCGTGCTTACCGCCATAGACCCCGACCACCTGGATATTTACGGCACGCCCGAATCTATGGAAGAGGCCTTCATACAATATACACGCAACATCAAACCAACCGGAACGCTGATCGTGAAGCACGGCTTGCACCGTAGTGCCGAACTTTACGGACCTGCTACGCTCACCTACAGCCTTAACGACCCGGGTGCCGATATACATGGCACTAAACTAACAAACAACGATGGTGGTTATGACTTTAGCTTTAGTTACAAAGGCACGGATATTGGTGGCTGCCACCTGCCCATAGGCGGGCAGCACAATGTAGAAAACGCCATTGCGGCAATGTCGGTAGGACTGATGCTGGGCATACCCGCCGAAAAACTGATTGAAGCCCTGAAACGATTCCGTGGCGTACACCGGAGATTCGAATATGTATTGCGCACGGGGAAATGTGTGTTTATAGACGATTACGCGCATCACCCCGAAGAACTGGCAGCACTGATCCGCAGTGCAAAAGCGTTATTCCCGGGGCGCAAGTGTATGGTTTGCTTTCAGCCACACCTCTTCACCCGCACACGCGACCTGGCCGATGGATTTGCCGCAAGTCTGGACCTTGCCGACGAAGTGCTGCTACTGGACATTTACCCGGCGCGCGAACTACCCATAGAAGGTGTAACATCAAAAATGATTGCAGACCGGATGCGGAAAGCCAGTGTAAGAATTGTAACAAAGGACGAACTGCTGCACACAATTGAAAACTCTGTCCCCGAACTGTTCATCACTGCGGGCGCCGGAGATATAGACAAAATGGTTTTGCCACTTAAGGAAATAATGAACAGAAAGTAATGGAAGAGAAGCGCAAAATATCGTACCGCAAGGTGTTTCAGGCACTAACCACACTCGTGGTTACTACCGGTTGCATTGTGGCAATGGTAAGCGCTTCGCGTATCGAAGACAAAAAATGCCTTGGTAAGATTTCGGTGAACATCCGAAACAGTAAGAAGTACCATTTCATTGAGGAAAAAGAAGTAATTGACGAGGCTATTACCAAGCGTAACCTGGACATCATGCACACACCCATAGGCCGGCTCGATATCCATGGTATTGAACAGGCTCTGTGTGCCGACCCATGGATAGCTGAGGCTCAGGTGTACATGGACAACAACAACAACCTCAATATCAACATCACACAACGGCTGCCCATAGCACGTCTGTTTTCCGTGACCGGCGAGAGTTGTTATATGGACAACACACTGCACCTAATGCCATTGTCGCCCAACTTCGTGTACTACACCACCGTGGTGACCAACGTACCAACCCTGAAGGAAGACAGCGCCACACTGGCACTCAAAACACAATTACGTAAACTGATTAATACCATTCAGCGAGATACATTCTGGAACACACAGGTAACACAACTGGTCGTAGACTCTCCGGGACATTACGAGATGATTCCGGTATTGGGTAATCAGCGCATTGTATTGGGAGACACCGCTTTGCTGAAAGAAAAACTGGACAATCTGTTCGCTTTTTACAGAAACGTGCTGAACAGAATAGGCTGGGATAAATACGAGGTTCTGGACCTCCGGTATCGTAATCAGGTAATATGCAAACCATCTCTTCCCTACCATGGACCCACAGACCATGCCGTGGCAAATATGAACTGGATAACCAGTATAGTAGAGACAGAGGCCAAAAACGAAGACATAGACACGACCCACAACGCAGACGACACACCACTGGCCCAAGCAACTGCACCACCAGCGGCAGACCACGCCAAAGTGCCTGAAAACAAAGCGAAAGACATACATAAGGACGAAAAGAAAACAGAACACAAAGACAAAGCAGCTAAAAAGTCTGAGCACAACAAGGAGAAGAAAAAACCCGACAAAAAAGAAAAACCCAAAGCCACTTACAAAGGAAAAAAACCACCGGGATAGCACCCACCCGAAACCCGAACAACTGGAAAACAAAATTTAATAATAATAAAAATACAAAATCACAATGAGCAGGAATGAACAACCGATTATTGTAGGTCTGGACATAGGAACCACAAAAGTAGTAGCCATTGCCGGCCGTAAGAACGAATTCGGCAAACTGGAGATCCTGGGATTTGGACTGTCTGATTCCGCTGGCGTAAGCCACGGCATTGTACTGAACATAGAGCAATGCATACGCTCTATAGAACTGGCAATAGCAAACTGCCTTAAATCGAATCCGAATCTTGACATACGCGAAGTGTATGTTGGCATAGCCGGCAAACACATTAAAAGCCTGCCCGGCCGGGGCGACCGCGTAAGGGTGAATGCGGAACTGGAAATATGCAAAGACGATATTGAATTGCTTATCAAGGATCAGCAGCAAACCTACATCCCTGCGGGAGACAAGATCATTGACATCATACCTCAGGACTATACGGTAGACAGCAACGCCAATATCGTAAATCCGATCGGCATGAGCGGTATAAAGATCGGGGCCAATTTTCACATCATCACCGCAGACCGTAATGCGATCAAGAATATCATTCGTTGTGTGGACAAGGCCGGACTTAAAACCCGCGACCTGATGCTGCAGCCACTGGCTTCTGCAGCAGCGGTCATCAACGACGAAGACCTGGAAGCAGGTGTGGCTATCGTGGATATTGGCGGTGGCACTACAGACATGGCGGTATTCTACGATGGCATTCTGAAACACACCTCCGTGATACCCTATGGCGGCGTGAACATAACCGAAGACATCAAGATGGGACTGGGCGTATTGCGCGCGCAGGCAGAACAAATGAAGGTGAACTATGGCACGGCTATCGCAGGTGAAGCCAATCCTAACGCCTACATCACCATACCGGGCCTTCGCGGAATGCCACCAAAAGAAATTTCGGTGACCAACCTGAGTCATATCATTGAAGCACGCATGGTAGAAATACTGGAGCACGTACTGCACCAGCTGAAACAAATTGGATTGGACCGTCACCTCTACGGCGGAATCATCCTGACCGGTGGCGGCGCGCAACTGAAGCATGTAAAACAGCTTACTGAATTCGTGACCGGTATCGGCGCACGTATAGGCTACCCCAACGAGCATCTGGCAGGTGGCGAGCACGCAGAAAAACTGATGAATCCAGCCTACGCTACTTGTATCGGACTCATATTGCGTGGCTACAAGGATTTTGAAGACGGCAACCTTCGCTTTGTTGGGGAAAATAGCAATTCTGAGCGTGGCCAGGGAGCCGAAAAAGAAAGCAACACATCAGAGGCTCCGGTAGCACAAACGGAAGAAACAGAACAGGAAATACCAGACACTCATGGCAAGGGCGGGCCCCTTTCTACGATGGCAAATGTGTTCAAAAAACACTTCCTGGAGTTCTTCGGAGAAGTAGAAGATCAGAACCCCAAACTGGACGATATTAAACAATAGAAAAAAAATCGGACAAAACACGCAAAGAATATTAAATTTTAATTACTTTCAACGACCATTTCACAACTAACCATTTTCATTTACTAACCAACAATTCAATTAACATGATTCATTTTGAAATTCCCAAAAATCAATCCTCCATTCTCAAGGTGATTGGAGTAGGCGGGGGCGGTAGCAATGCTGTGAATTATATGCACAGCCTCGGCCTCGACGGAGTGGATTTCGTAGTTTGCAACACAGACTCTCAGGCGCTTGCTTTGAGTCCTGTAGCCAACAAAATCCAACTGGGACCACACCTCACCCAAGGGCTGGGAGCCGGGGCCAATCCTGAAATCGGCAAACAAGCCAGTGAAGAGAGTCTGGACGACATTTCTAAAATACTGAAAGTAAACACCCGCATGGCGTTCATTACCGCCGGCATGGGTGGTGGCACCGGTACCGGTGGCGCACCCGTAGTATCCAAGATCTGCAAAGAGCTTGGCATACTTACCGTGGGTATTGTAACGCTTCCCTTTACATACGAGGGCCGCAAACGTATGAAGCAGGCCGAAGAAGGCATAGCCCGCATGCGTGAATATGTAGACACTATTCTGGTGATCTCTAACGACAAATTAAGGCAACAATTCGGAAACCTGCCGTTTACGCAGGCATTCGCAAAAGCAGATGATATTCTGTCTACTGCGGCCAAGTGTATCACAGATGTGATCACGACCACAGGACAGATAAACGTGGACTTTGCAGACGTATGCACCGTAATGAAAAACGGCGGCGTAGCCATACTGGGAAGCGCCAACATGGCTGGCGAAAACCGCGCACTGCACGCTGTAGAGCATGCGCTGAATTCACCATTGCTCAACGATAGCGACATAAGGGGCGCAAAATGGATACTGCTCAACATCACCTCATCGGCAGGTGAATTTGAACATACCATGGACGAAGCTGAAGCAATTCAGGCTTATGTGCAGCAGCAGGCTGGTGACAACTGCGACGTGATACTGGGTATGGGCCACGACCCCAACCTCAATGACAGGATCGCTGTTACCGTTATCGCAACAGGCTTCAACCACAAAGAAATCACACTGGATTTTCCAGCAAAGAACAACGAACCGGAAAAAATACTGGTAACTCTGGGTGATAAGAATCCTGCACTGGATGCATCCAAGCCCGCTGGCGAAACTTTCGCTGCACCAAAGGTGGTGTCTAACCTCAACCCATTCCTTGCAGAGACCCACCAACCGTTCAAATGGCCGGAACCCGAAGCAAAGCCTTCGGAACCCACTACAAACGAAATAAAAATAAACTTCTCAACCCCCGAGCCCGCCCCGGCACCGGTGCCTGAGCCTACTCCTGTGATGCAAACACAGCAGGAACTTTTCACCAGAATGGAGCCGTTGACGGAAGACTCGTCCATGAAAATGACTTTTCGTGAAGAAGCACGGGAGGAGCCAAATCCATGGCGCGCTACCACCGAAAGGGTTGTAACCTCCGACGAACTGGAAGAAAAAAGAAGGTTTGAAGAACAGAAAAAAGCACTTGAAGATCGTGCGGAAAGATTGCGCCGCCTGAGCTTTAATATTAAAGGCGCAGAAGGCTCGGATGAAATGGAAACCGTGCCTGCGTACCTGCGTAAGAACAAAAAAATTGACGAAAAAACACCATCGAAAGACAGCTATTACAGTGGGTATACCGTAGGCCCGGACTCAGAAAACAACAATGGTCCGATCGGCACCCTGAATACCTTCCTCGACGGAAATATTGTTGACTAATAAAGATTGTTGGTTTAGAAAAGCCCGGAAGCTCCCTGTTTTTAACAGTGGGGCTTTCTGGTTTTTAGGGAGTGCAGGAATCAAGAACCTGCACCCTACCTCAGCACCTGACCATCTCTGACTTCATGATTGGCGCTGGTTAGTATTTCGTCACCTTTCTTAATATCTCCGAACACCTCGACCGAATCGCCTTTCTCATTGCCTTCAGACACATTGCACCAATGAGCTATCCTGTCATTGGCAAGAATCACGTACTTGCGTTCGGTGCTGGTCACCACTGCTTTCTTCGGAACGACAAATGCGTTTTGGCTACCCTTGACCCGCAGCACCACTTCGGCATACATACCCGGCTTAAACACCTCTCTTGCATTGGCAATATCTACTTCAATGGTTTCTGAACGGTAGTTGTTGTTCAGGCTTTGAGATGACCTGGAAATTGTTCCGGCAAAGACCTGCCCCGGCATTGAGTTTACCCAGTAATGCACAGAATCTCCGTCATTCACCTGTGGGGCGTATTGCTCAGGCACATCTACCGTAAGCCTTAGTTTCGACATCTGCTGTAGTACAAGCATAGGCTTTGCATCGCGGATGGATGGGCCCACAAGCGCACCAGGATGCACATTGCGCTCTGTGATAATACCTGCAAACGGAGCACTTACCGTAAGGTACCCACGTATGGTTTGCTGCGCCATATAGGCGGCATACTCACCGGCAACCATAGCGCTATCGGCATCCATTTTATCTTTAGCTGAAGACAAATCGAAAGCCGATACTGCACCCGGTGTGGCGCTCGTCTCCACCAACCGAAGAAAATGATCCTTACTGGTCAAAAAACCAGATCTCGCCTGGGCGTACTTCAACCTCGCTGCGGCTGCCTGTTCTTCTATTTCCGGCGCGTCCAGAACCACGAGCACTTGTCCCGCTGTCACGCTCGAACCCCTGTCTGCCAACACCTTTTTCACAAACCCGTTTACACGCGGAAACAACGGCACAAACTCAAATGGCTGCATCACACCTGGCAGCTGCACACTGCTGCTGATACTGCCATTACTCAGTTTCATAATGCTTATCTCAGACTTCGGCATTACCTTTCTCACTTTGTCTTTTTCATTGTTTTCGTGGCATGCGCTTATCAGCAATACCGGGACCAGCAAGAGCGGTCCAAATGTTCTATATTTCATGTGTGTCAGTTTCGATTTGTGGTAATAATGAAGTTGATTTTAAAGTTGCGTTTTGCTGAATCCAGGCATAACACTGTGGTACAATAAACAAAGCGGCAAACGTACTGGCAATAAGGCCGCCGATGACAGCTCTGCCCAAGGGTGCAGACTGATCGCCCGATTCACCCAGACCGCTGGCCATGGGTATCATACCAGCCACCATAGCCAAGGTGGTCATCAAAATGGGACGCAAGCGTGCACCTGCGCTTAGCAATACTGCGTGCATGGGGCTATACTGTTTGTCCATGCGCATTTTCTCCGCATTGGTGATGATGAGGATGGAATTTGCCACGCTCACGCCGGTTGACATGATGATGCCCATGTAAGACTGTAAATTCAACGTAGCTCCTGTAACGAGCAGAACCACAAGCGCTCCGAGTACAACGGCAGGCACGGTACTTAGCACTGCCAATGACACCCTAAATGATTCGTAATTCGCTGCCAGCAGCAGAAAGATCACCACTATTGCGAACAACAAACCAGTCTGCAAACTGGAAAGCGTCTGGCTCAGCAAGTCGGATACACCCTGCACCTCTACAACTACGCCCTTGGGCAATGCACCCAGACCCTTAATGACTTTCGTGACCGCATCTGTACCAGACTGCAGGTCTTTATCGCACAGGTTTGCGCTCACAGTTAGGTACCGCCGCGGCCCGCTTCGGTCGTACTCCCCTGCAGAAGTATCGACCACAATAGATGCCACGTCCTGCAATACCAGACTGTTGTGTCCTGCTTGTATCGGAATTTCTCTGATGTCGTCCAGGCTGTTCATGATATATTCCTGCACCTGCGCCTGCACCTGAAATGAATAGGCGCTACGGGTATCGAGCCAGAGATTTTTCTGCGTAAACCGGGATGAAGAAGTAAATGCAGAAACAGATCGGGATACATCTTCCAGCTTCAACCCCATCTGCGCTATTTTATAGCGGTCCAGCAGGATGCTTACAGTGGGATATCTAAGGGGTTGCGCAATACCCACGTCACGCAGAAATCCAACCTTTCCAAGACCTACAGTTAGACTGTTGGCTACACTCGTGATATCGTTCATATCCTTGCCGGCCACTTGCACTTCTATTGGATTGAAGGCCCCCTGACTCATGATTTTTTCGGTAAGCTCCATTGGCTCAAACGACACACGTAATCCAGGGAAAAGATGGCGCATGGTCTGCCTGAAAAGCTCCTGGAATTCCTCTTTATCCATTTTGTGCTCGCCATCAAACTGCAACTGCAATGAAGCTTCATGAGACCCGCGGTTAAAAACAAACAAATTGGCCGTGGCGTTGTTTCCGGGAATAGTGCCCACGTAAGCAGATGTGATGCGGATATGATTGTGGGAAATACTGTCCAACGAGTGCAGCACATCCAATACCATGTTCTCTGTGCGCTCCAGTCGCGTACCTTCTGGCAGCGATAACCGTACCTGATATTGGCCGCTGTTGGTGCGTGGCAGCATATCCTTACCTATATGCACAAAGCAGAGCGCAGAGAGCGCTAACGTACAGACGAGGTAAAAAAATACATAGACTTTTTTGCGCCGCATAACACGCTCCAGCATTTTCAGAAACACCATTTTCACGCGTTCAAAAAATCATTTTTTCGGGGCTCGGCTATTTCCGCTTTTGTATGTTCTTCTATTTGCTTTATTTCCGTCTCATCGAGACCCAGTCCGGCGTGTGCATGCGGCATGCCGTGCTGGTAAACAAAATGATTTTCGCTGAGCAGATAGTTGGCTACAATTGGCACAATGCTCTGAGAAAACAGAAAGCTGGCAATCATGGCAAACCCAATCGACATGGAGAGCGGAAGAAACAGCGCCCGTGGTATGCCCTGCATGACAAACGAAGGAGCAAAAACAGCCAGGATACACAACAGAATCAGCAACAGGGGAAATGATACTTCTTCACAGGCATCGAAAATCGCTTGCTTTTTACTTTTCCCGGCCTCCAGATGCTGGTGTATATTTTCTATGGTTACTGTAGCCTGGTCCACCAATACACCGATAGCCAGGGCAAGGCCACTCAACGTCATAATGTTTATGGTCTGGCCGGCAAGAAGCAGGCACAATACTGCACTCAGTACAGACAGTGGAATAGTTAAGATCACCACTATGCAACTTCTCCAGTCGCGGAGAAACAAGATCACCATCATACCCGTGAGTATCGCCCCCAGAACGCCTTCTGTGACCAGGCTCTTCACAGAATTCATTACAAACACCGACTGATCGAACACATACTCGATATGCACATCATCTGGCAGCAGGCTTTGCATGTCTGGAATTTTCGCTTTCAATTGTTGCACCACTTCCCAGGTAGATGCATCGGGAGTTTTCACTACCGGCATGTAAATAGAGCGCTTGCCGTCTATAAGCGCATAACCGGTGGTAATGTCGGCGGCATCCTCTACCCTACCTATGTCGCGCACGAATACGGTATTCAGGTTGTCTGTTTTCACGGGTATATCCTCAAAATCCTTTACCCGGGACTCCAGTGCATTGGTGGTGGCCATGTACATCACATTACCGATACGGATGTCTCCCGATGGCGCTGTCACATTGTTGCCTGCTATGGCCTTCACAACCTCGTCGGCTGTCAGATTATAGCTTCTCAGCCTGTTGGGGTCCATATTGATTACCACGGTGCGCTGGTTAGACCCCACGGGCGGCGGTGTGGATACACCCGGAATTGAAGAAAACATGGGCCGAATCCGGGTCGCAGCCAGGTCGCTTATCTCCTCCAGTTTCCGGCTTGCGCTGCTAAAGACGAGCGTGCCAACCGGAAGCGACGACGCATCGAATCTTATGACCTGCGGCGGCAAAGCTCCGGGAGGAAAGAACTGCATAGCCCTGTTGAGTTGCAGCGCTACCTGAGCCGAGGCTTCAGCCATATTGGTACGCTCGAAAAAAGTGAGTTTCAAAATGCTCACACCTTGCAGGTTCTTGCTGCTGATGTTCTTTATCCCGTTTATGTACAGAAACTGGTCCTGCAAACGGGTTGCGAAAAAGCCCTCCATTTGTTGCGGTGTCATTCCTCCATAGGGCTCAATCACATAGATCACCGGAAGGTTTAGCTTCGGGAAAATGTCTATGGGTATATTATTTATAGCGAGTACCGAACTGATCACTACAGCCGACACAAGCACTATCACAGAAACCGGGCGCTTCAGGGAAGCCGATATCATGCTCATAGATCAGTGTTTAAATTGTTCGATAAATAAATCCTGATTGCCATCCAATGCTGCTACCAAATAGGCAAGTTTCAGCATTTCGGTTTGGGTCACGACCATATTGGTTTCCGCCTGCAGTAGTGTATATTCTGCATTGGTCACATCGGTCAGTGTATTCAGACCGGCGCGGTACAGGGCCAGTTGTTGCTGAAATGCCATACTGGCCGCATGCTGCAGCACAGGCAATTCTTCCAGCTGGCGGGCAGTGGACTGCATAGAGGTCTGTGATTGCACATAGAGTGTATTGAGCTGCAATTGTGCACTTTTCAAGGCCTCATCTCCGGCATCTGCCAAAAATTTATTTTCCCTCTTATGGTCCTGTCGCAATTTCAAATCGGTAATGTTCACCGCTGCGGTAAGGCCGATTAGGTAGTTGGTTGCGCTATAGGGCATGCTCAGACTACCGGCGTCGGCAATTTGACCAGTTGGCGACACACCAGTGTTCCGTGCCCAATACGCGGCACTCAATTGCAATTTTGGTAAAAATCGTTTTTCATCGGCCAGGTTTGCGACGCGCTGTGCCTCTGCTTTTTTTACAAAAACATCAAGTACAGGGTGGTTTGACGCAATGCCGTTAAAAGTGGCCAGTGCGGCCAGTTTCACGAGGGTGTTCTTGCCGGTCATGGTGGTGTCCGGTCCTGCACCTAATGTAATACCTGCGATACCGGCCAGCTGATCCATTACCAGATCATAATCATTGCCTGCGCTCATATAGGATATGCGGGCGCCCGCATAAGTGGCCAGAGCGGTACTGCTGTCGGCACCTGGGCGCAGTCCACTCAGCACATTGGCCCGTATAAGTGAAAATACTATACTGTCGCGCTGCATATCTTCCAGCCTTATCTGCAAAAGCCTGTATTTGCGCAGCCAGTCTATGTAAAACAGAACTACCTCCTGACGCAGTTCGTAGCGATCGGCAGAGAGCAGACTATTTGAAATTTCTGTGCCCATTCGCGCCTGATTCTGCAAGGCCTTGTAATATCCGAAGCCATAAATATCGCATGCCACATTGGCTATGGCTATATTGCCCTGACTTTGTATCGACTTGTTGCTTCCGGAACTGCCACCCGACACCGACGGAATGATACCAAGCGGGAAATAGGCGCCGCTTAACGAATTGACCGTGCCCCAATCGGGCTGATCGGCAATTCCCAACCTGGGTAATGCCAGGGACCTGGTTGTGATTTCATGGGCTTTGAAAAATGCTAATTCAGCCTGCCGTTGCCGCAGTTGTGGGTAATTTGCCTCGGCCTGCCCCATCAAACTATACAGATTTATCGCTTGGGTCTGGGCCTGAGCTACGGCACCCATACTCGATACTACGACACCGGCCAAAAGCCAGCGCCAACAATACCCCAAAAAACTATTCATAGGAAAATACCTGTTGGATGAAAATTTTTGTTTCGCAGGAAAGAATGCGCTCATCCGCATAACGGACAGGCGAAATCTTGATTCATAAAAAGATCAACAGATAGAAGGAGGGCCGCGCGGTGACGATGCCCCGCAATAGGCGACGTATTTTGTTAGCTGCCTGAAATGGCAATAAGCCGCAATGACCGGAGGATGAAAAGGTAAAACCAGCGAAAAAACCGGAGGCAAGTCAAATGGCGCGTAGTGAGAATTACCCTTAGTTCTGATCGCATTCTTGGAACGAAAATGATCATTCAGCTGGCTTTCGCTATGCTGCTGAAAACGATTTTCCCGAATCTGTAATCTCTGCTCAACAAACCTGTATCCCTGAGTATTGTTGGGTCCGGACGCAGAAGCCGACACCCCTGTCCACAAACCTGTTTGCAGCGAAACAAGCAGACCAAAAATGGTGAGCAGATATAATTTCAGGGTGTGCACTGCTTCAAAGTTAAAAAAAGAACCAATAATGAACTCTTTTAATAACGTAAATTTTTCTTAAATATTTTTTCTTGTGGGTTGACCAGAGCGGCGAGTCCCGTCTCCGGCAGTATGGTCCAGCCTTCGTAATAGTGTGGTTACAGATCACTCAAAACTGTACGACTTCACATACATCATTTTAATCGTTCCCTTGTCGCCACTTACCTCAAAATATTCGTTGAAAGTGGTATCCTTGCCTGCTTTAAACCCGATGATGAACGCGTTGGGTTTGGATGCCCTGCGCATCATTGGCGTAAGGCTTTCCCCACCCTTGGGCATGGTAAATTTGCTATCGGCTGTATTATTGCCCCAGGTGGCGCTCACATCATATACGCCCTTAGCCACATCGCTGTCGGCTTTAACTGTAACTGAAAACTTAAATTTATTGAGTGTATCACCCACCACCGGCATCTCGTCGTTCGCCAGTACCGTACCCGGTTTTGCAGCCGTGGCTTCATCTTTCTTATTGTTACCACAAGCGCATAGAAACAAACATATTGCAACGCCGGGGAAGAGGTATTTTTTCATAAAACGGATTTAAAATAATTGTGGCCGACAAAGTACAAAAAATACCGCTGCAACACCTAAATTCGTCGTCAGATATGACGCAGAAGGAAAGGTATACTTTCGTGATAGACTGGTTCAGCAAAAATATGCCGGTGGCCGAGACCGAGTTGCAATACGAAAACCCCTACCAGTTATTGGTTGCAGTAATATTGTCGGCGCAGTGTACCGACAAGCGTATCAATATGGTCACGCCGGCATTGTTTGCCGCGTTTCCGGAGCCCGCAAAACTGGCCACAGCCTCCTTTGAAGACGTGGAGCCGTATATACGCAGTGTCACGTTTGCCAACAATAAAACACGCCACCTGATAGGCATGGCAAGGATGCTGCACGAGCAGTATCAGGATATGGTGCCAGACAATATTGAAGAACTTGTAAAACTTCCCGGCGTTGGCAGAAAAACAGCAAACGTTATTATATCTGTTGTGTTCAACAAACCCGGCATGGCCGTAGACACCCATGTATTTCGTGTTTCTGCCCGGATAGGGCTGACCCGCAATGCTAAAAACCCTTTCCAGGCAGAAACACAGCTTACCAGCCACATCCCTGCACGGTTGCTGCCCATAGCCCACCATTGGCTGATATTGCATGGCCGCTATTGTTGTACAGCCAGAAACCCAAACTGTACTAAATGTGGATTGATTGACGCCTGCAAGTTTGGCCAGCAATCGCTGAAAAGTGCCTGAGCAACACAATACCGGGCCAAATTTTCTGTTAAATAATGGTGAATATAAATTGCGTTTTTTTGTTTCACAGGGCTTTAGATACTAATTTTGAATAAAGAGTTTTTTAAACCAAATCATGCAGGAAAAGATCAAACAAATAATCCGCGCTTCGGTGGATGTGAAACAACAGATACTGGAAAACGGAAATCTGGTGAATGAAATTGAAAAAATTACAGAAGCCGTGACTCAATCATTCCGCAACGGAAACAAGGTATTGTTCTGTGGCAATGGTGGCAGCGCAGCCGATGCGCAGCATCTGGCCGCAGAATTCAGTGGACGGTTTTATACCGACAGGGACGCACTCCCGTCTGAGGCACTGCACTGCAACACGTCCTATATTACGGCGGTAGCAAACGACTACAGTTATGACGTTATTTACAGCCGCATTGTTCAGGGTACGGGAAAAGCCGGTGATGTGCTGATCGGCCTCAGTACTTCGGGAAATTCCAAAAACATCATCAAAGCCATGGAAGTAGCCCGCAGCAAGGGAATGATCACAATTTCGTTTACCGGAGCCACGGGTGGAAAACTCAAGGAATTATCCGACTATCTTATTAATGTACCCAGTACAGATACACCCCGCATTCAGGAATCGCACATTATGGTAGGACATATTGTCTGCGAATTGGTAGAAAAGAACTTATTTACAAACTGATTTCATGGACTTCCTGGAAAGTAAATTTGAAGTAGATAAAAACTGGACGCTGTTCCTGGACCGGGACGGCGTGATAAATGTGGAGTCGGTAGGCTCTTACATCACCAATTGGGAAGAGTTCAACTTCCACGATGGTGCCATAGATGCGCTGCGGGCAGCCGCTGGCATTTTTGGCAATATTATAGTAGTGAGCAACCAGCGTGGTGTAGGTCGTGGCATCATGACCCTTGAGGCCTTAAAAGACATAAATACAAATCTACGCGAGACTGTAGTGAGCAGCAACGGCAGAATAGACAAAATTTATAACTGTACCGCTGTAAACGATGACGACCGAAACCGCAAACCCAATACAGGCATGGGTCTGCAGGCACAGGAAGATTTTCCGGCAATAGATTTCAGAAAGAGCATTATGGTGGGCAACTCCATGTCGGATATGGAGTTTGGCAAAAGGCTCAATATGCAGACCGTTTTTATCACCACCAAGTACGAGGCTGTAGAAATGCCCAATAATCTGGTAGACGAACAGTATGATTCATTACAGGGCTTTATCCAGGC
>CAIYJV010000380.1 GCA_903926605.1 uncultured Bacteroidota bacterium | reverse complement strand
TTGTAACATTAAACTCCTTAAAATAAACTGAACGCGACACCAGCTTACCGGCATCGTTATAAGTATAATTTTCTGTGTGCAACACGTCTTTCTTGTTGTCATTCAACCTCACTTCCTTATACTTCTTACCCATTTTATCGTAATATTCCTTGGAATAAAATTCAACTTTCCCGCCGGAATAAGACGTTACATCGATAATCAGGTCTCCATTAATCTTATCGAACGCACTGGAATAAACTTCTTTACGCATCACAACTTTCACCTTGTTGTCTTCCACAAACTGGCTGGCGTGCCCGGCGTTGGGCTCATAAGTCCATTCTTTTACTATCTGCTCCACGTTGCCTTTAAGTGTTACTATTTTCAGCGGCTGTTTCAACTTGTTCAATGTAGTAATTGTAGTCAACACAGCCGGGTCGCCTACCGGATGATTTTGCTCCAGGACCACCAAGCTATCCTTCGACGCAAGTGTTACAACACTATCAATCAAAGTCGTTTTAAAGGAATCCCGGAAGGCCAGTTCATACACATATAGTCGCATCGCATAGCCTGTTTGTATCTTCTCAGTACCTACCATGAAACTGGTCTGTCCGATACACATTTGGGACACCAATAACAACGAAAAAACAAACAATACACTGCGCATAAAAACAAACAGGGGCTAAACTTAATTGCTTAAAATAAATATGGCTGCCCAATAGAACAGCCATACTAAAAAAACTCTATTTTCTATTAATCTTTGGTAAGGTAAAAGCTAAAGCCCAAAGTAACAACTGTATAGCAATCATTCACCTGATTTTTGGTAGTTGAAGGAGGAGAACTATAGCCATCAACAAAATCAGAGAAAGTGTAGTTGATCTGGTAATTGATCATAAACTGAGCATTGGTCGACCCGAGGAACTTTTTCATGTGCACCCTAAAACCCACATTCAACGGGATATAGGGAGTAAAGACAGTGTTCTGCCTCAGCAACCCGGTAGACAATTCATTGTTCAGGTCCTTGTAGCTTGGTTTGAACTTTCCAGTAAACTTAGAAATATTCGAATATACAAGACCATAGCCAGTGCCTACGTAAAAACCACTGAGCATTCGCAAAATAGCACTACTCGGATAATTAAGGTAGTTACCAACGGTAATCTTTGCATTTAAGTCTACCGAAGCGAAATTCGAAGTCTCATTAAACCCTGCTGTCCAGTTATTTGCAGGCTGCGTACTACCGAGCTGCCCAAAATAACTTTCTACGCCCACAACAAGCGCTTTGGTGAGCCTGCATCCCAAACCTATACGCGCTGCCGGCAAAAATTGAGAAGTAGGAAAATCTCCGTACAAATTAGAGAAACCCACACCAACACCCAGACTCAACTTTGGTTTAAAGTTAGGCGTACCAACCTGCGGAGACGAAAGCTCATCACCACCTGTATTCACAGTACCTCCACTTCTTACCTGTGCGAAACCGGCATAAGAAACAAAGCTCAAAAAAACAATAAAGACAATACTGACCTTACGCATACTCAGGATAAATTATTAAATTCTAATAGTACTTAAACATTCCTCTCTTAAAATCGCGAATCTCCTTTTCTATACGGTTAGACTCTCTAACTTGCTCTTCTTCTGTTTTATACTTGTCAGAAATTTTTGCACCCGACGGACTTGCTTCTTTCACTATCCGGGAATGGAAGTTGCGCGAAATAAACATATCATCATAGCTGACATTAGAAATATCCCTTGGCAAATCGGTAACTTCCCTGGCGGCAAGCAACTTTCTAAGCTGTTTGAAATAAAGGAAGAAAGGCCTTGTATCAAACTCAGACATAAAAATACCAGAAGAATTCTTGTATTTTTTGATGGGCGCAAGGCTAATAATCTCAGTTACTACCCTACCTCTAACCTTATCAAAATAAATGTCCTCCTTGATTTCAAACTTAGTAACTGAGTCCGGAATAAACTCTGCAAGCGTCATGCGGGAACCGGTAACATCACCAGTTGACTGATCCACGATCTGCTCGGAAATACTATCCCTGAATTTAGCCAATGCCTGCTCGAAGGACAAGGTGTGCTTAAAGTCCTCGTCTTTATAAGCCACAAGTCTGCCAGCCCTTATTGCATCCATTATGTCTTTCATAAGGGTTTCGCCTGGCACAGCAAAGATACGGTTGGCTGAGTCGGTCAGATCTATTTGCCTCCACAGACGTTTGTACTTCTTAATGTTATTTACATTTTCATCAGGGAACGGGAATGGCTTAGCACCACGAAGGGTGCTAGTCTTGTAAAATCCATCATTGGGCCTGGATGTATCAATCACATAAGCATCTATTACATCGATCGTAGAGTCTGAAACCAGCTTGTCAAGGTTCACGCGGGTAGAATCACCAAGCGTAATAATCCTCGGCGCCACCGGTTCCTGAGCAACAGGTTGATCTTGAACTGGTCCGGGTGCGGCTGCAGCAGGGTTTGAGCCGGCTGCAGGGGTAACAGCGCTACTGTCCACCGGGGCCTGATCTATAGCCGCTGGCTTTTTCTTTTTCTTGGGAGCGCTATTGGCATCAAAAACAAATCCTACTGAAACCAACATCAGTACCAATAAAATCAATCTCTTGTTCATACAAAATCTATTTAACTAAATTATTGAGCGGTAAAGGAAATCGGAGGCAAACTACGCTTCAATTTATCCGGTCCGGTCGCTGTAATATTATCTATCATGATCCTCGTGCCTGCAGTAATGCCCGCCATTGTGGACATCATTTCAGGAGTAAGACTGGCAGAGCTTGAATTCAGGATCACAGCTTCTGCTCTTGGTTTAAGAACCACAAGCTTAAAACTGTTTACTACGAAATTCGCATCGAAATCAAAGTCATCCAGTTTTGCAAAAACCTTTGTCTGAGCCTTCAAAGAACCGGTAGATGTACCACCACCGCTTGAACCAGCAAACATAGGATGTGGAGGAGGGATGGGCTTGCATTTGAAATCCGTAGACCCCAGAACAGTAGTTTTTCCTTTTTCCAATTCTCCGGCAACGGAAATCGTCACTTTACCGGGTTTCTGCACATTTACCATGTACTCACCATTAGAGCCTTTGATATCCCCTTGTCCAACACCTGAAATAGAAGGCCTCAGACTCTCCTTACCAACGCCTGCAGCGGAGATAGAAACCGGATTATCCACACCGATGTAAAACACCAGCATCTTTGTGGGAGAAATAGTTACAGAAGGCTTAGCAACAGTATAAGACAAATCTTCTTTCGACTTGTACTCCTTCCATGTACCGTCTGATTTCTTCATTTTGATGGTAGCTGAATACTTCTTTACACCCTCTGAAGTACATGGCACGGTATATAAACCCTTACCATTTTCTACTTTCAGGTTAGATCCACCCGCGGTAATTTCGGGCTGCAACGTTGAAGAGAACGCAGTTAGGAACACATCTGCCTTATACTGTTGTCCTATCAGCACATAGTTAGACTGAGGAACCGCGATCACTTCATATTCGTCCAGTGTGATATCCTGCTTATCTACCATTGAAAGGATTTTACGCACTACTGAGTTCTCAGTAGCCTTGATGTCCATTTCAATTTTTGATATTGCGGTCAATGCAGCTGTCAAAGGAATACCTTCGCCAAAACAGTCGTTTTCCCAGGTAGCCTTCACGCCTTCGCGCTTGGGGGGATCAACAGCATTTAACGGAATAGTAACGCCGGTGTGCTCTTCAGGAGTCATAAGACCCACAATTGCTGCGCGAGTCTCCATGATCCTGGCTTTCAGTTTTGCACCCTTACCTTTTTCAGGAGTGGGCAGCATCATCAGCCGGGGAGCAAGGTCTGTATTATCCCTTTGCTCTACTTCACCTTCACGGCCAAGTGTTGTTTTGTAGCCGCCGCCCTGGGTAACCATTTGGGATCTAACTTCCAGTACTTCTTTATCCAGGTCTTCGCAAAGCTTCTTCACTTTGTTGGCCCTTTCCCAAAAGGGAGTGGCACGAACCGGATCATCCTTCAAATTATGCGAAGCGAACGACGAAAGTTTTGCTTCCGTTGCATCCTGAAGCGCTTTTGAAGTTGTATTCAAACTCAGGGTAATATTATAAAAGGCATCAAGTACATGGTCTGTAATGGTAGTTGCTGCTAAACCAAGCAACACCAGATACAGTATACCGATCATCTTTTGTCGGGGGGTCTCATTTAAATCTGCCATATATTTATGTCTTTACTGTTTTTAGTTTTTCCTAAATGCATCCAATTGAGCTTGATAAATCTTGCTCACGTCAGACAAGTTCTTGTTGTATGCTTTCATACCCTGAGTAGCCTGATCGAATTCTTTCATCAGGGTCTGAGTTGTAGCGGCAATCTGACCTACTGCAGCCAGTGACTTATTGAACTGGTCTACGCCGGTATTCATGTCGCCAATGCTCTTCGAGTAAACCTTAAGACCTGTTGTTGCAGTCTCGAATTCTTTCAGCATACCCTGAGCTGCACCTGATACCTGATTGATAGAAGTAAGCGTTTTATGGAACTGCTCCAGATCGGTATTCATTTCACTGATGTTCTTAGAATATGTTTTCATACCCTGAGCTGCACCTTCAAATTCTTTCAGCATTCCCTGTGAAGCACCTGCCATCTGGTTAACAGCCTGAAGTGTCTTGGCAAACTGATCGAAATTGCTGCCTATTCCGCCCATGTTGTCACGGAATTTCTTCATATCAGCTGTAGCGCTTTCCATTTCTTTCAGCATATTCTGAGTAATGTTGAAAGAACCGGCGATCAGATTTACCTGCTCAACAGTCTTGTTGAATTGTTCAAAGCCTTTGCTGAGACGCTCAATAACTTTGGGTGTAATAGCACTTGCGAGCAATTCATCCAGACCGCCACCGGCTTTTTTGTCGTCATGGTGTGCATCTGCTTTTGCATCCGGGACAGCCATAGCCGAAAAACCGAGGATAAGGAACAGTACAGCTTCCGCGGTAAGACCAATTGTGATAAACCACTCACCATTCTTCCAGTGCTGAATTTTGAACATCAGACCGATAATTACCACTGTCGCACCCCAGGATACTACTGAGTTGAGCGTAATTTTCTTTTTGCCGGGTGCAGCAGGGGCTGGTTCGTGCGCCTTTGTAGCTTGCGGAGGGGCCGGAGCCGGGCTTGGAGCTTTGGCTGGAGCCGGTGCTGGTGCTGGTGTTGGCGTTGTAGACGGCTGCGGTTTGGGATTTGGCTGTGGATTTGGTTGCGGATTACTGCTCATAATTTAATAAATTTTTACGTTAGTATATGTTTTGTGTTGTTTGAAGGAAGACTATTTTGCTAAAAAAACTCTTTAAATTAATTTTTTGCGTTTTTACCTGCCTTTATATTC
>CAIYJV010000379.1 GCA_903926605.1 uncultured Bacteroidota bacterium | reverse complement strand
TGGAACCGCTAAATGAAATAGCGCCGGACTTTGTACATCCGGCGCTACACCAAAAAATATCAACATTGCTGGCTACCTGCCCCGATCTATTGCCTGTGAAGGCAATAGGACCAGCGGAGGATTAAAGGTGAATAGCCTCGCCAAGAGCGGCTTCTACAGCATCCTTTACGCCTTCGCTCATGGTAGGGTGCGGATGCACGCTGTCCAGCAGCTCCTGCCATGTGGTTTCCAGTTTGCGGGCAACCACGCTTTCCGCGATCATCTCGGTCACATTGTAACCAATCATGTGCGTGCCCAGCAATTCACCGTATTTGGCATCAAAAATCACTTTTACAAAACCCTCGGTGGCACCGGACGCACTGGCCTTGCCGGAAGCAGAGAACGGGAATTTACCGATCTTCAGCTCATAGCCCGCTTCGCGTGCCTGTTTTTCCGTCATGCCCACACTGGCGATCTCGGGAGAACAATAGGTGCAACCGGGAATATTACCGTAGTCCATGGGCTCGGGCATATGTTTGTACTTTCCTTCGGCATGAGCTATGGCTTCTACACATATCACCGCGCCCTTTGACGCCACGTGTGCAAGCGCCTGACCGGGAGTGATGTCGCCTATGGCATAAACGCCCTGCACATTGGTACGGTAGTACTTGTCTACCAACACCTTTCCCTTATCGGTTTTCACACTCATTGCTTCCAACCCAATGTTTTCAATGTTGGAGGCTATTCCTACTGCACTCAGCAGTACGTCGGCCTCCAGGATCACCTCTCCGGTTTCGGTTTTCACCCTGGCCTTTACGCCAGCACCGGCAGTATCCACACTTTCTACACTGGAATTGGTCATTACCGTAATGCCCTTCTTCCTGAAGTTGCGCTCCAGTTCTTTGGACACCTCTTCATCTTCCACAGGTACAAGACGAGGTAAGAACTCAACGATAGTAACCTTGGTACCAATGCTGTTGTAGAAATAGGCAAATTCCACCCCAATAGCACCACTACCTACCACGATCATGCTGGCAGGCTGTTTTGGCATGACCATAGCATCGCGGTAGCCCAGTATCTTGGGACCGAATGGCATAGTTGGCAACTGGCGGCTTCTGGCACCTGTAGCCAGAATAATATGGCGACCTTCGTGAATGGTAGCAATGCCGTCTTTGTCGGTCACTTCTACCTTTCCAGGTCCGGCAAGTTTGCCGAAGCCCAGTAGCACGTCTATCTTGTTTTTCTTCATAAGGAACTGTACGCCCTTGCTCATTTTGTCGGCCACACCACGACTACGCTTTACCACGGCGTCAAAATCTGCCTTGAACTCCCCGGCCACAATACCGTAGTCTTTGGCATGAGTCATACTCTCGTACACGCTTGCTGTTTTCAGCAGCGCCTTGGTGGGTATGCAACCCCAGTTGAGGCAGATGCCGCCCAGGTTTTCTTTTTCCACCACCGCTACTTTATACCCCAGTTGGGATGCCCTGATAGCTGCTACATAGCCGCCGGGGCCACTGCCTATTACTATTATATCATAAGCCATAGTCAATAAATTATTTTTTTAGTAAATGATCTATATAAAAACAAAAGTAGCAAAAAATGCCGCACGTCCCGATTTGTGCTCAGGCATAGTTATCCACTCTGCTGCTTGGTTCAGAACGCCGGAACATGAAATCAGATACGGGTGCGCAACCTGCCTACATCTGCGATACGCTTTTCTGCAATGCGCATTGCAGCCAGCTGGGCATGCACGTTCTCTCGCTCCGACAACTCAAAAATCTCCTGTGTACGGCCATAAATCTTTTCCACCATGCTCAGTGACCTTTCTTTGTTATACCCATCCAGTTCCACGCTTATGTTTATTACACCACCGGCGTTGATCAGGAAGTCAGGCACATAGATAATTCCCTTTTTCATAAGCATGGGCCCATGTACATTTTCGTCAGCAAGCTGATTGTTGGCACAACCGGCAACTACGGGGCATTTTAGTTTTGTTATGCTCTCGGTATTCAGCGTAGCACCCAGTGCACAAGGAGCGTAAATATCGGCCTCAAGGTCGAAAATGGTATTACCATCTACCACCTCTATACCGGGAAATTTATTTACAGCCTGTTTCAGTCGTTCTTCGTTGATATCGCAGATCAGCACCTTGGCACCATCGCCAACCAGGTAGCCCACTATATACTGACCCACGTTGCCGGCACCCTGCACCAGCACTTTTTTGCCCGTCAAAGAGTCGTTCCCCCATGCTTTTTTAGCCGCAGCCTTCATACCCATGTACACGCCATAAGCTGTAAAGGGCGAAGGGTCGCCGCTGCCACCCAGAAAATCGGATTTTCCGGTCACAAACCTGGTTTCCATGCCTATGTACTCCATGTCGCGGGCATTGGTATTCACGTCTTCGGCAGTAATGTATTTCCCGTTGAGGTTGTTCACAAATTTTCCGTAGCTGCGCATCAGTGCTTCGGTCTTCAGTTTAGAGGCATCGCCTATTATCACAGCCTTTCCACCGCCGAGGTTCAGCCCGCTGATGGCATTTTTATAGGTCATACCGCGACTCAGCCTGAGTGCGTCGGTAATGCCATCCTGATCGGAGGCGTAGTTCCACATGCGGGTACCGCCCAGGGCGGGGCCCAATACAGAGCTATGTATTGCTATAACGGCCTTAAGTCCTGTCTGTGGGTCTTGTGCGAAAAGTACCTGCTCATGACCCGGAAGGTGCATTTGTTCAAAAACTGATTGATCCATGTGTAAGAGTATTTTGAGGGTGCAAACCTAACAAAATAATTGTTTAGGTAAGGCATCAGATATTGTCGCACGAATAACTAACTATTAAAAATTGCCGTTACAGCCCCGGCCCGCCGCCACTGATTTTGCTATTTGCCAAGTAATACCTACCTTCATCCCTGATATGAAAAGGTATTTCAAATCCCGGTTTGGTCTTGCCGCTGCTTTGGTAGTGGCTGTTGTTATGTCCAGCAGTTCCTGCGTAAAAACATATATCTGCCATTGCGACATTGCATATTCGGCCAAGCCCGGCCTACCCGACTCGACCAGTTCAGAATTCAATATCACAGACACCAAGGGTAATGCCGAGACCCAATGCCGGGCTCAGACCAAGGTTTATTACAAAAATGCAACCTATACGGTAGAAAACTGCTACCTGTATTGATCTGAGGGCATTGCATAGCCGCAGTAGATTTTTTACGATGGATCTCCATACTTCTCAAGGCAATAAAGGATTATTTTATTTCAGGAAAATAACCGGTGCTGTATTGTGCATTGCGCTGGGACTGGTTTTTATCTACTCCGCATACACCAAATCGGGCATACTGATCTATTTTCATAATTTTTCAGTAAAGCTTTACGACAACGGAACGGCGTTTGACAATTTTCAGTGGGCATTCCTCAATATTGGGTTTGACAGCATATTCCTTACCGGTGTCATTGCCAGACTGATGATAGGCCTGGAACTGCTGCTGGGCCTGTTTCTCGTTTTCCATATTTTTCTAAAGTCATTTACTTACAGAGCAGTAACTGCAATGCTGCTGTTTTTTATTTTTTACCTGCTCATGGCCATTGTGAAACAGGGAAACAATGGCAACTGCGGCTGTTTCGGAGACGAAATCTCGATGACCCCACTGGCAGCGATCATAAAAAACCTCGTCCTGATAGCGGTAACGGTGTTGTTGATGTTTATTTACCCTATAAAACCCTATAAATATCAGGAGTTTGTGTGCCTGTTCATAGGTCTTGTAGCATTTTCACTTCCGTTTGTGGTAAACAACATGTACACGGAAACCGGTCCAAAAATCTGCAAGGCGCGTATAAATATGGACGCATTGTACCATTACGACAGTATACCCAAAGTAGAACTGAGGCAGGGCAAGCATATAGTGGCGTTTATGAGCCTGAGTTGCCCGCATTGCCGCAAAGCAGCGCACCTGCTCACCATCATAAAAAATCAACATCCTGACCTGCCGGTCTACTTCATTCTGATCGGCCCCAAACAGATGCTGGACGGTTTTTTTAAAGAAACCGGGGCATTGGGTATGCCGTATTTATTTTTCGACAGTCTTACTGACTTTTCTGAAATGATAGATGCCGGGGCCGACCCAGGCTCCCGAAGTGGCGTGCCTGCCATTTACTGGATCAACAATAACATCATCGAGTTCAAAAGCACCTACTACCAGCTAGACCCCAATGTGATGGAAAACTGGTTGCACGCCACCAAACCCGGAAGCCTGAAATAGCAGGGCGATGATCTGGTTTTTGTATATGCTATTGCCTTCGGAAACAGATGCTTAAGAATACTAGCATTTCCGTAAATTAATTTATACTTTTGCCATTCATTATAACTTAAGAAGCTTATGCGCATTGCAATAATTGGAACAGGTTACGTAGGTCTTGTGACCGGTACCTGTTTTGCGGAAACGGGAAACAATGTAAATTGTATAGACATAAATGAGGCTAAGATAAATGCCCTGAAAGCAGGAAAATCGCCTATCTACGAACCCGGTCTGGATGTATTGCTGGATCGTAACATAAAGGAAAAACGCATACACTTCACCACCTCAGTGGTAGATGGCATCAAGGACGTAAAAGTGATTTTCCTGGCGCTACCCACTCCTCCCGGAAAAGACGGTTCAGCAGATCTGCAATATGTACTTGATGTAGCACAATCTCTGAGCAAAATAATCACTACCTACACGGTGATCGTAAATAAAAGCACCGTACCTGTTGGTACTGCCGAAAAAGTACATGCCGTGCTGGCCGCCGGTCTGGACCGCAACCTGTTTGACGTGGTCTCTAACCCCGAATTTCTGCGCGAAGGCGTGGCTGTGGACGATTTCCTTAAACCAGACAGAGTGGTAATTGGCACATCGTCAGAGCGGGCTCGCAAAGTAATGGATGAGCTTTACCAACCTTTTGTACGTCAGGGCAACCCCATCCATTTCATGGATGAGCGTTCTTCTGAAATGACCAAATACGCTGCCAACTCCTACCTTGCCATGAGGATATCGTTTATGAACGAGATGGCCAATCTTTGCGAGCTCACGGGTGCGAATGTAGACTGGGTACGTATTGGTATGGGCGGAGATTCGCGTATAGGCAAGCGTTTCCTTTTCCCCGGTATCGGCTATGGCGGCAGTTGTTTTCCCAAAGACGTGAAAGCATTGGCTCATACGGCAAAAGACCACAACTACGAATTCCGCCTTGTGGAAACCGTAATGGAAGTGAATGAAAAACAAAAATTGATACTTGGTGCCAAAGTGCGCAACTACTTCGGGGCGGATCTTACAGGCCATACGTTTGCCATCTGGGGTCTGGCATTTAAGCCCGAAACCGACGACATCCGCGATGCTCCCTCTCTGGAGTTGATCACCGAGCTGCTGGCTGCGGGTGCTAAGATTCGTGTATTTGACCCGGAAGCAATGAACAATGTGAAGCAGATAATGGGTGATAAGCTGTTTTATGCAGAAGACCAGTACGAAACACTTACAGGCGCATCTGCGCTCATCGTGGTGACGGAGTGGAGCGAATTCAGAAATCCTAATTTCGAACAAATAAAGGAGGCCTTGAAATACCCTGTAATTTTCGACGGACGCAATGTGTATTCGTTGGAGAAAATGGCAGAACTGCCTTTCTTCTACCAGAGTATGGGAAGAAACACCGTGAACGGAGACATTAAGGCTGGAAAATAATATACACTTAGGCTAAACTAAATAATATGAGCAAACGCATTCTGATTGCCGGAGCAGCCGGGTTCCTCGGATCACACTTGTGTGACAGGTTTCTGAAAGAAGGGTACCAAGTTGTGGGTATGGATAACCTCCTTACCGGTAACATCAAAAATATAGAACACCTTTTCCCTCTTAAGGAATTTGAATTTTATCACCACGACGTGACCAAATTTGTGCACGTTCCCGGGAATATAGACTATATACTGAACTTTGCGTCACCGGCCAGTCCTATTGACTATCTGAAGATGCCAATCCAGACGTTGAAAGTGGGTGCGTTAGGCACGCATAACCTGCTGGGTCTGGCGAAGTCGAAAGGTGCAAGAATACTGGTGGCTTCTACGTCCGAAGTTTATGGCGATCCGCTGGTACACCCGCAGACCGAGGAATACTGGGGTAATGTAAACCCGGTAGGTCCACGTGGCGTATATGACGAAGCCAAAAGATTTATGGAGAGCATAACGATGGCCTACCATACGTTCCATAATCTGGAGACCCGTATCATCCGTATCTTTAACACCTACGGTCCAAGGATGCGCCTAGATGACGGCCGTGCGCTGCCCACTTTCCTGAGTCAGGCATTGAGGGGTGAAGATGTAACTGTTTATGGTGATGGCTCCCAGACCCGGTCGTTTTGTTATGTGGATGATCTTGTGGATGGAATCTACCGTCTGCTATTGTCTGACTACCACAGGCCGGTAAATATCGG
>CAIYJV010000378.1 GCA_903926605.1 uncultured Bacteroidota bacterium | reverse complement strand
GGGATTCTGATGATTAGTGGGATTTTTGAGAATTATTGTAGCATATTCCTATTGTGGGCTCGATTGGGCTTTTGTGCATCGGGTTTACCCGACAACGACCACCCCCGATGGCTCAAAGGCTGTGCGCTTTGTTCCATCGGCCCCTCCTTGGCAGGCGGGGAGTTTGCCGGTGGTATATTTTTGGTGGTGAAATCCCGCCCATCCCACCCATCTCAAGAATCGCAGTTCAGACAATAAAATGTCTGATCTGTGATTCCGATGATCAGTGGGATTTTTGAGAATTATTTTGGCATATTCCTAGTTTGGGCTCGATCTTGCTTTTGTACATCAGTTTACTCTGATTATCCGTGGCACTGGTTGAAGTTTGAGCAATGCGGAATGTGCCAGTCCATGCTTTATACTCTGGTCTAAGACCGGTTCATCTATTTAGTTACAGGTAACACTGCAGAACATCTGCGCAAATAGGCTACTTAATCGCTATTCTGGAGAGCGGCCTCCGCAGCGGCATAAACGGAGTGTACGCCGACGTGGGGATTGTACTTCAATGGTTAGCAATATCAAATCTTCCTTCCGTAATATGCACAACCGAGTCACGTCCGTTTACAGCATCAAAAGCAAAAGTACCTGCCAAAATTTTACCATCATAATAGGTGTAATTTATATATCCGGAATGAATGTTGTCGGTGTTGAAAAAATTTCCTCCGGTAGGCAGGGTGCCGTTTGTATCATCATCGTATTCTGCTCCATTCGTAAAATGGTCCGTCCCAAATTGAAATCGACCCAAGCTGGCGCTAAATTTAGAAAAAATCATAATTTCAAAATGAGGGTTATTGGTAACTGCAAAAATATTAATTAAAGTATCATAGAAAATTGTCGCAATAACACCGGTAGCAATTACATTATTTGATGTACCAGAGGCAACAAAAACTTTGCCATTAATTTTACACGCTAATATATTTGCCCCATTATGTGTAGCTGGGGGTAATTCTTGTGTATTGTCAAGTTTACTGCAAGTACACAACAAAAAAGAAGAAAAAAGTATCAGTATAATATTTTTCATAAATAAATTTGTTAATAACATCGCATTTTGTATGACACCATTTATGGTGACTTGCAAAAAATAAATGCCTGTCTGGAAGTTCTTGTAATGAATTTTAAAGTTATCTAAATCTCGAACTTGGTATTACCAAACCTTGTGTCCTGTTGAGTCAACAACATTTGCATTTACATTCACCAGTTGGGCGGAATCTCTGATTCCGTCCTCCCGGAAGGCAATCTCCAGATTGCCGAAAAAAGTTAACGTCATCTACGCTTTGGCAATCACATATTTTGGTATGTGTTGGCAATGGAAAGATATTGTTTTTTCAGGAAAGCGAAATCAATTTTTCTATGGGCAATTGTGAAAGCATGACAAACGGCCGCAGCCCAAAACTAAATGTGCCAGTCCATGCTTTATGTTCCGCTCGGAAACTGGCCTGTCGGTTAGATACAGGTGGTCCTGCGGAACAACTGTACAAGTAGGGAAAGTGCAGTTCAAACCGCGCCGCCTTATGGGCACACCTCCATGTTAAGGGGACTACCCGGTATGTTTTGTCTGAACTGTGATTCCGATGTTTAGTGGGATTATTGAGAATTATTGTAGCATATTCCTATTGTGGGCTTGATCTGGCTTTTTGCATCCGATTCACCCGACAACGACCACCCCCGATGGCACAAAGGCTGCGAGCTTTGTTCCATCGGCTCCTCCTTGACAGGCGGGGAGTTTGCCGGTGGTATATTGGAATTCCTATCTAAATCAAAACTGGGTCACAAAGCAGGCGGTTCCCCCTTCGAAGTCTGCCTGCCGGTGGGCAGGGGGGATGTTTTCCAACTATTTAATTTTGTCGCGTGGGGCTACCTGCCCTAATTTTTTTAATATGCTTTTAACTTTCTGCATTATTAAATACCTTTGCGGCACTTTTCAAAATCTTTCGTTCTATGTCTACTAACAAAATTCAGGAATTACTCGGCGACAAGGCCGAATATTATCTGGGCCACAAGTGCCAGACCATCGATAAGTCTATGCTCCACCTGCCTTCTCCTACTACTATGGACGACGTTTGGTGTATGTCTAACCGCAACATCCAGACTATGCGCAGCATCGCAGCGATCCAGAATCATGGTCGTCTGTCGGGTACGGGTTATGTATCTATCCTTCCGGTAGATCAGGGTATTGAGCATAGCGGTGGCGCTTCTTTCGCCCCCAACCCTATTTATTTCGACCCCGAAAACATTGTGAAGCTGGCAATGGAAGGCGGTTGCAACGCAGTTGCTTCTACCTATGGCGTGCTGGGTTCTGTGGCTCGCAAGTATGCCCACAAGATCCCGTTCATTGTAAAGATCAACCATAACGAATTCATTTCTTACCCCAATGCTTACGACCAGATCATGTTCGGCACCATTAAAGATGCATGGAACATGGGTGCTACTGCAGTGGGTGCTACCATCTACTTCGGTTCCGACGAGAGCCGCAGGCAGATCGTGGAAGTGGCCAAGGCATTTGAATATGCGCATGAACTGGGTATGGCAACCGTATTGTGGTGCTACCTGCGCAACAGCGGCTTTAAGAAAGACGGTGTAGACTATCATGCTGCTGCCGACCTTACCGGTCAGGCAAATCATCTGGGTGTAACCATCCAGGCCGACATCATCAAGCAGAAATTGCCTACCAACAATGGTGGTTATAATGCGCTGAATTTCGGTAAGACCAGCAAACTGGTGTACGAAAAACTGACTACTGATCACCCGATCGATCTGACCCGCTATCAGGTAGCTAATTGCTACATGGGCCGCGCCGGACTGATAAACAGCGGTGGCGAATCTAAGGGTGCAACCGATATGGCAGAGGCAGTGATGACCGCGGTGGTGAACAAACGCGCCGGTGGTATGGGTCTGATCTCTGGCCGTAAGGCTTTCCAGAAACCCATGAATCAGGGTGTGGAACTGCTGAACGCCATCCAGGACGTATATCTGGACAGCGCAGTGACTATAGCTTAATTAAAATTGAAAGATAATGGAAAAGCTGTCCCCCGGGGCAGCTTTTTTATTGTGTGCCAGCTGCTACAACACGGCCTGCCCATGCATGGTTATACGGGTTTGGCTATCGAAGGTCAAATTTTGCGGGACATGATTCTGTGTCTCGGGTGCAGCATGTCTTTTGCCCTTTTTTTTACAAAAATGCAACTGCCGCGCTCTTCTTTTTTATCGATTATCGGTGTAATTTTATGGTACGGATCGAAATCCGGATACAGGCGCAATATATAGTTGCCGTAGTTTATTCAAAATATTCTTACTTAAATATATACCCCAAAAATCTCCTTTATGAACAACACAATATTGGTAACCACAGACTTTTCGGATACATCGCGCAATGCGCTGGATTATGCCTGTGCGCTTGCCGCAGACACCGGAAAAGAGGTACTGCTTACGCATATTTACGTGATCCCGACAGCCTATGCAGGGGATGGCCTGAGTCTGGTGACCATAGACGAGTCTATGGAGTCTGAGACCAAATTGCTTCAGGAGGAAAAAGACAGGGTGGCCCGGCAACACCCATCATTGAAAGTGACCACCAGTATGACCACCGGCAATTTTGTGGAGTCACTTTGTGAAATGAGTGACACGCTCAGGCCATCTCTGGTGATAATAGGTGCCTTCGGCGAATATTCTGATGTGCTGTTGTGGGAGAATGAATGGCTGAGAGTGATTGTAGCAGTATCCTGCCCGGTGCTGGTGGTGCCGTCGCACAAAAAATACAAAAGGTGCACCAAAATAGCCTTTGCCTGCGACTACAAGAAGGTATATACCCCCCTGCAAAAAAATGCATTGCACGAATGGGTACAGCAGAGTGGTGCCGAATTGCACATTGTGCATGTGACACAGAACGCCACAGCCGAGGTGGTGAATAGTCCTGTCGCAGACCAGGTGCGCAGGGCCTTTAGTGCGCTGAACCCCGTGTACCACCTGCTAAAAGAAATGGAGGTGATAGAGGCCATGGCCGGTTTTATTGCCGCCAACGAAATAGATATGCTTGTGGTGGTACCAAGGGTACATTCGTTCTGGCATTCGCTCTTTAACAAAAGCTATTCCAAACAACTGGCCAGGCTGAACAATACACCCGTACTGGCCATACATGATATGGAGCAGTAGGGGAGCGGGAGACAAATAAAATGAAACCTGACAGGAATTGCATTTTCAGGGTATTATTTTACTACCTTTGCGGCCCTTAAAAAAGCGTTCTTAATTTTTTATGATCAGCAGAAGAAATATCCGGATCAAGGTAATGCAGACTCTGTACGCAATGAGTACAACTGAAAATAGCGAATCTGAAATTACTCATGGTTCGCGTCTGTTAGAAGACAAACTGGAACAGTCGCTGGATATTTTTACATTTTCGGTTTTGTTTACTATTCGTGTGGCGCAGTATGCGCAGGTGGATGCAGATATGCGGGCCAATAGGTACCTGAAATCGGATGAGGACCAGAACGTGAGCACCAAAATAGCGGTGAATAGTCTGGTATTGAGGATCACGAACAACAAGTCTTTTAATGAAAGGGTTGCCAAAAGCAAGCTGGACAGGTATGTGAATGAAGATTGGGTGAAAAAGATATTCAATGCCCTGTTGCAATCACCCGAATACAAAGCCTATGTGGCTGGTCCGGAAGCAGATCGCAATGCAGATACCGCCATTCTTCAGTTCGTATGGGAGCAGCTTGTGCTGACCAATGAAGAAATATTGACCAGTTTTCTGGATGAGCTGCCCGGATGGGAAGACGACAGTGAGCTGATCGTGATGCTGATGCAGAATTTTTTCAGGTTCAGGGAGAAGATCAATTTTGGCGAACTGCTGGATAAGAACAAGAGAGCCTATGCCCATGAACTGCTGAAGACCGTGGTGCAGAAGAAGGAATTGTGCATGGAGCGTATAGCAGGAAAGCTGAATAACTGGGACAAAGACCGTGTAGCGCTGATAGACATTCTGCTGATACGCATGGGTATTTGTGAATATCTGTTTTTTCCCACCATACCTACGAAGGTCACTATAAATGAGTATATTGACGTGGCCAAACAATACAGTACGCCCCAGAGCGGCCAGTTTGTGAACGGGGTTCTGGACAATATCCTGAAAGACCTGATAAAGGAAAATCTGATTCAAAAAGAAGAAAAAAGCACGGGCAAGAAATAAGCCGGCCCCGATTCAGGATTGCAGGCGCTATAAATTATCCAATTGCATACATTTGCACTTTATGACCAAGTACTTTTTACTCTCTGCCGTTTTAGCACTGACAGTAGCTTGTAACAACAACAAAGTTGCACCTGTTCCCGGTCAGCTGGACCCGGCACTGGTGAATAATCCCCGCACAGCCAGCGGAATGGACACCGTAGCCGCTGCGCGCAAGCCCACTATGGAATTTGCCGACACCAGCCATGATTTCGGAACCATACAACAAGATGAGATCGTATCCTACGAATTTTCGTTCGCCAACAACGGCAAGACTCCATTGCTCATTAGCGGCGCGTCGGGCTCCTGTGGCTGCACGGTACCCGTGTATCCGCACGACCCAATACCGCCAGGAGGTAAGGGCGTAATGAAGGTAACATTCAATTCTGCGTCTAAAGAAGGACCGCAGAACAAAACAGTGACCATTAATACCAACACCCTGCGGAGCATACACATGCTGTATATTCATGCAGAGGTGGTGGTGCCCAAAAATAAAAAGTAGAAAAAGGTTTTATAGTTAACTCAAATTAAAAAATAGCAAAATTCATGTATTCACACCTGCACACCGCACTATTGCTCGATGCGCCACAGCCAAGTATTGGCACACCCATTTTTATGATAGTGGGGATGTTTGTCGTTATGTATTTCTTTATGATCCGTCCGCAATCTAAAAGGGCAAAAGAGCAAAAAGCTTTTGCTGAAAGTATTGCAGTAGGAGAGCAGATCGTGACCACCGCCGGAATTCACGGACGTATCAACAAACTGAACGACGACGGTACGGTTCAACTCGAAATTTATCGTGGTTCTTTCATGACTGTAGACCGCACTGCTGTGTCTATGGAGATGACTGCTGCTTACCGCAAAAAGAACGACTCTACTGCGGTAACTGCAGCCAAATAAAAATTCTGCCCCATGCTGAAAGTAGGTGTTACGGGAGGCATAGGATCTGGTAAAAGCACGGTATGCCGGGTGTTTCAAGCACTCGGCATACCTGTTTTAGATGCCGACTCGGTTGCGGGTTTCCTAATGGAGCATGATGCCGGTCTGATGGGCGCCATAAAAAACTTACTGGGCGAGGAGGTGTATGTGAACCACAAATTGCAACGACCCATGGTGGCATCGCGCGTGTTCGCAGATCCAGAACTGCTCCGGTCGCTCAACGCACTGGTACATCCTGCCACCACCAGTTATGCCCACAAGTGGCATCTGAGCTGCAAAGCACCCTATACCATAAAAGAAGCAGCCATTTTTTTTGAATCAGGGACGGATAAAGAAATGGATGTGATGATCGGTGTACTTGCTCCGGCTGACCTGAGAATAGAGAGGGCCATGAGGCGCAGCAACCTGACCCGCGAAGAGGTGCAGGCCCGGATGGCCAGACAAATGGATGAGGAACAAAAAATGAACCTCTGCCAATACGTGATCTTAAACGATGACCGCACCCCTGTGCTGCCACAGGTGCTGGCATTGCACAAAATACTGTGTGGCGCCGGTGTTAACCCATAAAATCGGGCTCGTCAGTGCTTGTGGTAGAACTGCTCAGAAAATTGTCTATCATAGGGTGCATCATCGGAGGTAATTTGCCCTTAATATATTCGCTGATAGCAGCAATAGCCTTGCCCGCCTGATCTTCGTTAAGGCCGGCTTCCGTTTTCAGTTTTTCAATCAGTTCGTTCATAAATAGTTACTTTATTGTTCAAAGTACTCAATAATACACTCTTTCAGTAATTGTTCCTGAGGTTTCAAGCCCGGAGCGTCTACAGACTGCCGGGCTTCAAAATGCGGCCAGCCTTCGTCATCACGCCCCGCAAAAACATAATATCCACGGCGGCTCAGCAGGGTGCAAACCGCAATATGCATCAGGTCCTGCTTTTGCTCTTTGGAAAAGTTTTTTTCTGGTATCGCGCCCAGCTCATTGATGCCGATGAGAAACAATATCCCCTCCATATCGGGTTTTTTGCCAAATCGCGCCATCAGGAAGTTCTCCGTCGCCTGCCACCTTTGTTCCAATTGTTCCACTTCCCTTGTTTTTTGCGAAAATAGGACAACGCAGGCGATTTCTGCGTTTTCATTAAGTCCTATATTTGTGTTATCGCGCTTTCTATGAGAACAGTCTGTTTTTTTGCCGCCTTTATGGCGCTGCTGGCTTCGTGTGGGGTAGACCCAACAGAGGTGCAGCTTCTCCGCCGTCGCACGGATAGTCTGAGTTTGGCGGTTGGACAAATGAAGCCCGGTCTGGGAGAATATATGCTGTCGGTGCAAATGCACCATAATAAGTTGTGGTATGCCGGAAAACATGCGAACTGGGAACTTGCTTCGTTTGAACTGGGCGAGATAGGCGAACAATTGACTCATGCCCGGCAGGTGAATACCGATCGTCCTGAAATTAAGTCATTGCCCATGCTGGACCCTTTTTTAGACAGCCTTGCCATGGTTGTGAAAAATAAGGATAGCCTCGGGTTCCGCCACCATTTTACAGGACTAACCAACGCTTGCAATTCCTGCCACAAGTCGGTTCATTTCGACTTTATCCGGGTCAAAGTACCAGAACAGCCCATGTTCACTAACCAGGAATGGTAATTTTTTTATTCTTTGTATCTTTCATAAAATTCAGACTTGAAAACCACAATACTCCTTTTTTGCTTCATCATTTTCCAGTTTGGTGTGAATGCACAGGATTTACCGGTCCAGCACCCGATAGACAAGACCTTTACGGAGTGCCAGGCCAGGGACACATCTGCAGGCAACCTGTACAACTGTGCATTCGAAGCCTATGCGTCGTGGGACCGGCTGATGGATAAAGAGTATAAAAAGCTGATAAAGAACCTGAAGGCAGATAAAGACAAAAGCGCCATGAAGGCAGCGCAGATTAGTTGGGTGGCCTACAGGGACAATGAATTTAGAGCCTACGATAATATGTTTAACAAGCCCGGTCAGTACTGGACACGCCTGCGCGCGTTGGGAAGGATAGACATCGTGCGTACACGGGCGCTGCAACTACAGCAATACAACGAAAACCTGTCTAAACGCGGCCACTAGTCAAACAGGCTGGATTGCTGCGCAAGCCCCGAATGTTTGCGTTCCAGGTCGAGTAGCATTTTTTTGCGGGCCAATCCGCCGCCATATCCCGTAAGACTTCCATCCTTACCAATGACCCGGTGACAGGGTACGATGATGGCAATTCCGTTTTTGCCGTTGGCACCGGCCACAGCACGAATCGCTTTTTCGTCGCCCAAAAGTTGTGCTTGTTGTTCGTAGGTACGTGTTTCGCCATAGGGTATTTGCAACAGGGCTTCCCATACCCGAATCTGGAATGGTGTGCCGACAAGGTGCAGCGGCAGGTCGAACTGCTTGCGGCTGCCTTTGAAGTACTCGGCTATCTGCTGCTGCAGCGGTGCGAATATCGGGTGGTCCCGCTCTTCAAACTGTTCGCCGGTACTTTGTACCACATTTGCCATTATAGCGTCTATGGTGTACCGGTACTGAAAATCGAAAAGACATAGCCCTTTATCCGTCGCGGCGGCAACCATTTTCCCCGTAGGCGTATCCAGATGTGTTAGGCAAAGCATAGATAGAATAGTAAAAATACAGCAATCCAGCCTGTTTCGGACAGGCGGCGATAAATTCAGGCTTTACCTAAAGCTATAAGTATGATCGACAATACAGAAAGCACTAACCCCGCGAGCCGGGCGAGGTTCATTTTTTCGTGGTAGAACATTACAGCAGCCAGTGCCGAGGCCACCACGATGCCAATATTTACTACAGGTATCGAGGCCGAACTTTCCAGAAAGGAACTGTGCAGCATGCGCACGAAAAAATAAATGGAGAAATAATTAGGGATTCCCAGGCAGATACCCGCAACAAAGTTCTTAGTCTTAAGGGTAGTTCTGCCGGATAATACTTGCCAACCAAGTACTAAAGTGCCTATTGCGCCGGCCACTGAAAAACAGTAGATGGTGTAATGGTCTGGGTCTGAGGAAGTGATAAACAGATTGTGCTGAATATAATTCATGCCTGTGTCCAGCAAGCCGCCGCCTATGAAAATCAATCCGGGAAGCCAGAGATTTTTTGCCGCGCCACTATCGTCCGCCGACCGTGTAGTAAGGTAAATGGCAGGGAACGCCAAAACAATGCCCCCGATTTTCAGTATTCCTGCTGTTTCGTGCATCCAGATCAATGAGAAGATCACAGGTGTCACCAGAGACAACTTGTTTGCGATGGCTGCAACCGTGATGCCGTCTACCCTGGTACACCAGGCAAGCAGGTAAAAAATAGATATGAAGCCTGCCCCCATTATGGGAGTCCA
The DNA here is from genome assembly GCA_903926605.1 of uncultured Bacteroidota bacterium. Lineage (GTDB taxonomy): Bacteria > Bacteroidota > Bacteroidia > Chitinophagales > Chitinophagaceae > CAIYTT01. The sequence continues at coordinate 7,152 of CAIYJV010000378.1, read as the reverse complement.
AAGAAACCAGGCTGTATGCAGGCATTGCGCAGAATACGGAAACGCACCCAGGTATATGCTGCCCGTTATGACACATACATAGTAGTTAGTCACGATGGCCTGTAACGGTTCGATCCCAAACCTTGAGAAAAGTTTGAAAATAGAAGACAACAGAACGTTGAGCAAAACAACCGCGATCAGGAAAAACATAAGGCTTGGCTTATAGCTCCGGCGTTCCGGACTTAGGATAGGTAAAGGGGTTTTGCAAGTGTGTGAATAGCTCGAACCTGTCACTGCCAATATCCGAAGAATAGACCAGATTGGCGTTTCTGGGTAGCGGCGCTGCCACTCCCTCGGCCAGACTTACCGATCCGGTCAGCACGCGGGCTTCATCCCAGAGATCCCGTTCCAGAAATTGATTCAGAAGGTTTGCGCCTCCCTCAATTATCACAGACAGTAGCCGGGCCTCCGCCATTTTTTTCAGAAGGGCGGGTAGCAGATCGTCGGTGAAATCAAGTTTTACATAGTGCACATTACCTTTAAGACCCTCTATTTTCTCGTTCACCACCCAGGTTGCGGCGGCGTCGTCGAACAAATGCATTTCTTCCGGGAGTTTCAGGGTTCTGTCTATTACGATACGCAGGGGTTGCTTGCCTGGCCATTTGCGTGCAGTGAGTTGAGGATTGTCGAACCGGGCAGTGGTTGTGCCCACCATAATGGCAGACTCCTCCGTCCTCCATTTGTGAGACAACTGAATGGCAGCTTCGCCCGTGATCCGGAATCTATGCCGGTCCTCAGGGGCCATAAATCCTTCCCGGGTTTTTGCCCATTTCAGGATAATATAAGGCCGCTGAGCCCTGTGGAAACAAAAAAACCTGCGGTTCAGCCACAGTCCGGCTTCGGGCAGGAGTCCGGTTTCCACGATTATGTTTCCTTGCTTTAATATTTCAATTCCTTTTCCACTTACCTTTTCGTACGGGTCGCAGTTGGCGATCACCACTCTGCGAATTTTCTCCTGAACCAGCCGTACGGAACAGGGTGGGGTAATGCCATAATGTGCACAGGGCTCCAGGTTTACAAACATGGTGCTTTCGGCGATCAGGGCACGGTCGGCTTCCACTACGTTTCGCAAGCAGTTTACCTCTGCATGGTCTGCGCCATAGTGGTGGTGCCAGCCCTCGCCAATGATCCTGCCATTGTGTACCAGTACCGCACCCACCATAGGGTTTGGTGCGGTGTATCCGCTTCCCTTGTGTGCCAGCTCCAGCGCTCGCTGCATAAAAAGGGCTTCGTCCATCAGGATTGTATCTGTTTTAGTTGTTCGCAAGGTACAAAAAGTAGCCATACACCCTGCAACTCAGGGCAGTAGAACCGCAGCCACCTCCTGTGATTTTCTTTTAGGTTCCCGGAAATTCTTGTCTGAACTTGTATAAATTTGCGAAAGGCTTATAGTAACTCTATTCTCATACCAAACAATGACGAAAAAAAGTCGGTATTTGTATCTGGCAGTATTCGCCCTGCATGTGGTTATCGCGATTGTGGCGTTCCTGAAGTTCTGGATGCACCCTTCGCAGGTTGCTTTTTGCGATTTTGGTGATGGACTGAAGAACCAATTCACGCTATTATCCTACGTAAAGGAGCCATTGACCAGTGATGGTATTTTTAAGTTCAACTCTTTTAAATATCCGTTTGGCGACTATGTATATTTCACCGACAATACGGCGCTGTTTTCGGTGCCATTCCGTTGGTTCTGCCATTATGTTTGGGATTTGTCAAACTATACCATCCCGATTTTCAACACGGTCATCATATTAAATTTCGTATTGTGCGGGCTTTTGTTGTTCTACATTTTTCGCAGACTTTGTAATGAAAATGTGCTGGCCATTATTTTGTCGGTTATTTTCTCCTGGACCAATATTCAGGTCATGCGTGTATGGCGGGGGCATTTCAATTTGTCGTTTTCCTCGTTGTTGCTGTTGGCCATTTTGTTGGTAATGTTGTGGCACCGTTACCAGTCTAACGTACGTCGTCAGTGGTTTGTCGTTGGATTCATGGCACTTCTGGTGTTCTTCAGTACCCTCATACACGGTTACTACAGCGTAATTGTAGGTGGATTTTTATGCGCCAGTCTCGCTGCCTATGGCGTCCTTTGCCGGGGCACACCGCTGGGTCATCGCAGTTTTTTTGCATCAGTAGCCGGACCAGTTCTGGGCTTGGGTGCTGTTATTGTCTCGATGATGATTACCGACCCTTATTTCGGGATCCGTCCTGAGGCTGCGGGTGGGTATGACTATTTTGAGCAGAAAGTTACTTTTTGTCGTTTGTTCAGCCATTATCCATTTCAGCGGTTTGTATTTCCGGTTACCCTGTTCCCGCTTATAGCCGAACCGGAACTGGCAGCCTACCTGGGAAACGTGGGCCTCTATACTTTTTCGTTCCTGGTGCTGGGCTCGTTGTTTTTCAAAAGTTTTCGTCAGGAGGTACTCACCGTGCAGCGTGACTTTTTTTCAGACAAGCTGAAAAAGTCCATGTTCATAGGTGGGTTGATCATGCTATCCATAGGTTTCGGCGAGAATTACTATACCGCCGATGTGAATATGGATGGAAACAGGTTTCACCTCATTAATATTTTCAACCCGTTTTTCTACCTGCATTTGGTTACGAAAAGGGTAGAACAGTTCAGGTCGCTGGCCCGCATGATGTGGCCTTTCTGGTTCATGTTCAACATCTGGATGGGCTATACGCTGATACAGTTGTCCAAGCATTACGGGCGCAAAATGAAAGTGGGCATCGTTCTTTTTGTGCTGTTGGTAGGCGGTGCAGAGCTAAAAAATTATGCGTTTTATATGCAGGGGGCAAGTGCCCGGCCCAACTACCTTGACAAAGAACATTTGGCACAGATGCACTTCAACCCGGCCTATGCTGATTGTCAGGCCATCATCCCTGTCCCGTTTTATATAGTTGGTTCTGAGAAAAAAATGCAGACTCTGGATGACCAGGAAGAGTGGTCTAATTTTACCTATCGTCTTTCGTTGCGTACCCATTTGCCGCTCATGGCTTCCAAACTAAGCCGCACGCCCAGGGTGTATGACAGTATGTTGCTGAATATGATGACCACCGAAACTATAGATGCTCTTCTGAGTAGCAAACTATCTTCCAAACCAATTTTGGTCGCATTGAATAAAAAATTGGTGGCAGACCAAAGTGCGCGTTGTGTGCCACCCGAGCCGGATCGTGCCGCACTTTACTGGCGTTGCAACCAGTTTGCGTATACAAGGCATCTGGTGCCAGTAGACTCCTGCGATGATGTAGTATACTACAAATGGTATCCTAAAAATTAGCGGGCCGTTAGAATATTAGCTTTTACACTTTACTTTTACAGCCATTTTGCGCTCCTCTATGCTTGTTTCCGTTGTTTTACCCTGTTTTAATCCGCCAGCGCAATGGGAAACCAATATTCTGGTACGGTATCGGGAACTTGCAGCTATTATCGCAGACGATCTGCAGCTGATTGTGGTTTTCGATGGGGCCAGTGATCAGGTGACAGAAGCGCAGAAAAAATTGCTTCACAGTGGAATTCCGGGTATTATTATCGTAGAGTATGAAGTAAACCGTGGAAAGGGATATGCCACCCGGCAAGGGGTCAAGGCATCCGATGGCGACCTGATCATCTATACCGATATTGATTTTCCCTACCAGATAAAGAGTATTGTGGACATATACGATACCCTTCGGACAGGTCAGGCTGATATTGCTGTCGGCATAAAAGGAGACGAATATTATAGCCATGTACCCTATCTGCGGCGAGTGATATCCAGATACCTGCGTGCACTCACCGGGTTTTTTCTGGCACTGCCTGTTTCTGATACGCAATGCGGACTAAAGGGGTTTACAAAAACAGCAGGAACCTTGTTTCTTGAAACTTCAATTGACCGTTATCTGTTTGATCTTGAGTTTCTTAGAAATGCCTATAAGAATAGAAAATTCAGTATCAAACCGGTTGTGGTGCACCTCAACGAAAATGTCCATTTTCGGAAAATGAACTACAAGATAATTTTTCCAGAGATCCGGAATTTTATCAAAATCCTTTTGCGCCCTGGGCGGTAAAGGAACTTGTTTTATAAACTTACCTGAATAGAGAAGTGGAGAATTTCCGATGCTTGGTGGATTGCCAATCTGCAGGGTTTTCTATTAAAATATGGGAAGGGGTCTGGTGTTTTGTGGCCTGAAGGGCTGCCGATTTTTTTGAAATGTGGTACGCGCACGCACTATTAGTTTTCGCCTTACTCCACTAAAATGGTGTATCCCTGTAATCGCGGCGGCGGGTAAGTTTCAGATCCTGCAATACGGCTGCTTTTACGTTCAGGGTAAATGTGTAACTCTTGCGGGGCCCGAAGGGAATGGTCTGCAGGTGCATGGTCCAGCAATGTAGGTCGCGGTACACGTCCAAAGAAGTTTGTATCAGTTGTTTGGCTGTGAAGTTATATCCGCTGCTCATCGTGAATTTCCAGCGTTTGGTAAGTTGTACCTCTCCCTGAAACGTAAGGTTTTGAGACAGGGTTACCGTATCGGTCCGGGTAATGGTCGTATAGCTTTTTGAGGCCTGAAGGGAATAACTGAAGTTAAAACTCCACGGAACATTAAAATTCACATAGTCGTTATAGCCGGCGTTGCGCAACAGGCGTACATATTCTTCACTGTTCGTGGGTCCATCCGATCCGGCCTTGGTCTTGGAATGAAAGTTGGACCCGAGCGAGAATTGCGCACCGGTGAACCTGGCCAGACCCTGATTCAGGTCTTCCATTGTTTGGCGCACCCGCCGGCCAAGTGTATAATCAAAAGCATAGGGGTCGAATGTAGCCGACGAGCTTATATTGACCTTGTCGAGTATGTTGGTTCGGAAATTCACCGAAATATTGCTCCACTGGAACGAATCTGCCGCAGGGTTGTAGTTTACATTCACGCCCAACGCGTCTATCAGGGTGATGTTCTTAAATCCGGTAACCGTATCCTTTGCTGAACGGATCTTTATCTGAAGATTGTTGTTCAGCCCCAGGTTCACGCTGCCGGCGCGCCCCGGCCCCTGCAGTCCGAATGGCGAATTGGGGTAGTACGAAAGTGTATTCAGCGTTTGAGACGTATCCGTCCGGGCCCTGTAATAGTAATGGAAGGGTGATGAACTGAAATCGGGATGGTAGCTTAAACCGGCAGATGGAGTAAGTACATGGCGTATACCTCGTAGTTTGCCGTGGCGAAAAAGCTTCATCCCGTAGATCCTGGTAGAGAATGACACTCCGGCGTTAAAGTCGCGGGCGGTATAGAAACCATGAGTGTCGGTAGTATCTATTTTCCCCGATACATCATTGTATTGCTGGGCCATCTTGTCGGTAAGCCAGTATTCATTGTAGTTCACGTTGAACGACATATTGATGTAACGCGCAATAGTGTATGCTGCGCTGACCGGAATGCTGTGGTGAATACCGGTCTGGAAATTGCCAAGTGATAACTTAGTCAGATTCAACGTGCTGTCTACGAATGTCGTGCGGTTCACTTCGTCTGCGCCATAGCTGAGTGTGATTTTTTGATACCATTTTTTGCCGATAGTTCCTTTTTTCTGAAACGGATTGATCTGGCTTATATGGAAGTTGATGTTGGGCAGGGTCACATTCACCAGATGGCTTTGTGTATTCTGGCTGTGCAATGCACTTACAGTAAGGCTGAATGGTTTGCCCTGCCAGCTTTTGGAATAGGTGATGTTGGACGAATATTGGTTTTGGAGGATCTGATTGGGATCGTAGCTGTTGTTGGAGTAATAGCTGGACGTACCTACCACTACCGATGCACTGAAACTTTGTCCCGGCACCGATTTCGCGTCCGACTGGTGGCGCCAGTTTACCATGAAGTCCTTAGTGACCGATGCGCCAGGCTCAAAATCCTCGCCGGTCTTGTTATAGGCATAAGACATGCTCAGCGCGCCGTTGTAGTGGTATAGACTATTGTAAATACTCTCGCCACTCACGGCATAGCTGCCCTTGGTGTAAAAATTGGCCTGAGTTTTCAGGTCTACGTGATCGTTGAAGTAAAAATAGTAACCACCGTTCAGCAGACCGAGACCCCGGGTTTGTTCTACAGTGTACGTAGGTAAAATGAAACCCGATTTTTGCTTGTCGGACACAGGGAAAATTGCAAAGGGCAGCCAGAGTGGAGTGGGGATGCCCTCTATGGCAAGATTAGCAGAGCCGGAAACAATGACCCTGCCGGGTATCACCTTTATCTTACGGGCCATGATGCCGAAGTGTGGCGTGTCCAGTGCGCAGGTAGTGTACACACTGTGCCAACCGTAGATAGACTGGTCCGGATTGCGCTTTACCTGTTCGCTGTGCACGAAACCTTCGCCGTATTGCGAATGTGCATTGCGTACAATAGCCCTTCTGCTTTTAAAATTATATTGTATGGAGTCGAAGGTGAACTTTTCAGACCCCTGCGAAAAAGTCTGTTTTTCGGTTGTTGTATCGGTAACCGGCTTGGGCAATGGGGCAGCGGTAACAATGCTTGATTTCTGATTAAAAGCAACCTGCCCGGCATTGAGTTGAATATCTTCATAGTTCACCTGCGCCTTTCCGAAGATATAAAACAGATTGCTCTTCATATCCAGTACTGCGGAGTCGGACGAGACGGCCTTTACCTGCGAAGGCATTGCATCCTTAGATAGTTTTATTCCCAGTCTACGTTCCAGTCTGCTTTTTCTGGATGTGTCTGAAACGGCAGTGTCCCTGATGGTCTTCAGGCTGTCGGTACCCAGTGTATCCGGTTTGCTACCGAGGGTATCGCCGGATTTTGCTGTGCTGTCCTTTCCTGAACCTGCAAAATCCTGGCTTATTATTGTTTTACTCCTGGTTTCTGGCTGACTATATCCCCTATTTGTTAGTAAGAATATAAAATTGACGAGCAGAACCCATGAGAAACAATGCAATAAACCGAATTTTGGAATAAATTTACAGCATCCATTCATGAAGTGGCAAAAATAACCAAACCTGCATGGTAATGGAATAACCTGGTATCTAATCTTTTGTGAAATATATGATTCGAAACTCATTTCTGGCTTTATGTGTATTAATGCTTTTACCCGGTGTGCAAACTTTTGCAACTGGAAAAAAGATTTCTAAGGTAGTG
>CAIYJV010000377.1 GCA_903926605.1 uncultured Bacteroidota bacterium | reverse complement strand
CATTCATCGGGGTTCTGATCTCATGGCTCATGTTGGCCATGAACTGATGTTTAAGGAAGGCAGTACGTTCTGCTACTTCTTTTTCTTTTTGCGCCAGTTCTATCTGCTGCCTTACCTGCAGATTTTTCAGCTCCGTAAGTGTTTTTTGCTTAAAAATGTCTTCCCTCAGATTTTGAAAAGACTTGAGGTGATGAAAGGCCTGCGGAATGTCGCCCATTTTTTCATAAAGCAGCGACAGAACCTCGTGCACGCTCATCATGTCGTGGCGCCGCATATATTGCTCGGCCAGTGAAAAGGCCACATTGAGGTTTTGAAGCGCCTGGCGGTAATTCAGGTCGTCCATGTACAGTCTGCCAAGGTAGAACTGGCAAATGATCTGGATCTCGGCATTGTCTATTTCCTGAGATTCGCGCAATGCATTGACGAGGTATTTCCGTGCATCGTCGAATTTTTGCATTTTGTAAAATACCTTACCCAGACCGCTTTCGGCCATTACATACGTAACTGTATCGGGTTCGGACCGCTTCAGATTTTCTTCAAAATAGTAGAAAGCATCGTCAAATTGTTCTTTTTTAAAGTATATGTTGCCAAGTGTATTGTAAATGTTGAGCAGGGTATTGGTGTTTGCCGATCTTTCGAAAATGGGCAAGCATTTGAGGGCGTATTCCAATGCGCTATCGTAATCGTAAAGATCGTATAGGAGGTTTGAAATACTGGACAGGATAACCGACTGGTAAAATTCGTCGCCCAGTTCTTCATTTATCGCAAGTGCCTTTTCGTAGTTTACCAACCCGTTTGCGAGGTCGCCTAGGTCGCGGTAAATATTGCCGGAATAGTAGAGTGAAATGGCCTCGAGGTTGCGGTCTTTCAGTTTTTTCGACAAGGCCTGGGCTTCATTCAGGATAGCAATACCTGAATTGTAGTCGCCTTTTTGGCGTAGGGAGAATCCCTTGAGGCACAATGCTTTGCCATATCCCGACTGGTAAGACGCAGCCTTTGCCCGAACCAATGCTTCTTCGGCAACATGAAACGCCCGTTCTACGTCGAAGTTCTTGACCTCCTCACCAATGTTGAGCAGCGTTTCGATTTTTGCCTTTTCGTCAGTTTGGGTTTCAAGCAGATCAACCAGCTCCTTGTATTTTTGTGTTTCCATCAATGAGATTATATCCTTACAAAAATAGGGAGGAAGCACTATAAAAAGCAGTTTGAGATTTTTAGGTGTTGCGTCCTGTGCCAGATTCGTCCATATATGTCATGTGTAAAAAAAAATAGTGTGTGCCAGTCCTATGTAATTCCATTGATTCGCAAGTTGTAAAGTGGTGCCGTAGTCGGTACCCTGACCACGCCTGAAGCGACCGGAGGCAAAAGGCAACAAAGTGGATGTGTAAATTAAAATTTATTAATGTCCTAATGTGTATAGCCACTACCCCCTGTTCTTGCACGATCACCAGCGATGGATGAAACTGGAAAATTTGCGTACGGGAAAATGAGCCTGATTAATGGGGACGGTTGTTTCAGCGGTTTACTAACCAATAGTTTAAATACAGATTTGTGAGCACATTGACCGTTCCCATGGGTAGTCCGGATTTCGTTTTTTGAATAAAAAATCGTACATTGCACTACAAAGATTAATTTTACCCGGACTATGCAACGAAAGTTGCTGGGGGTGTGTTATCTGAATTAGCGATCAGACAGTCATAAAATTGATTATATGAAGAGATTGTATTTTTCTATCCTATTGTGCTGCATCAATTTTGCGGCATTCGCCCTTTCAAATTTGGGTGGCGGCGGGTTGTCGTCAGGCATTATTTGCGCACCGCAGACCAATGCGTTGATCCAGAACTTTTCCATAGACCAGTCGGGAGGTGCGGCCAACCTGAATTCGGTCGTGTTTACCACTACAGGTACCTATGGTGCTGGCGATGTGACCAACTATTATTTGCGGTATAATACCACAAACAACATTGGCACGTCGGTCGTAATAGGCATTTTGCCGGGTGCAGGTGCAGGCACTTACACCTTTACTTCGTTGTCGGCGGCTTTACCCAATTCGGCCACCACCTACTATTGGATCACGGTAGATGTTCCGGTCACTGCCAGTGCAGGTGCAACTGTTTCGGTTTCTGCACTTACATCCACGTCCATCACGGTTTCCTCCGGTGGTACCAGTGGGGTATCCACTGCAGGTGGCAACCAAACTATTTATCCAACACCAGCAGCCATCACTTCGGCTTCTTCCACGTTTTTTATATGTCAGGGTAGTTGTATCTCTGTTGGCGATATTACACCAGGCGGTGTTTTTACAAGTGGCACTACTGGCGTAGCTACAGTGAGTGGCGGTAACAATGTGTGTGGTGTGTCCACTGGTAACGCCAACATTACCTATTCTATTGGAGGTACCTGCAATGCAGTAGCTACGGTTTCTGTAAATACAGTACTTCCAGCGATCGGGCCCAGCCTGCTTTCTCCAATATGTGTGAACCAAAGCGTCACGTTGACCGATCTGGTACCTGGCGGAACCTGGACTTCACTTGCTACAGGGATCGCTTCTGTAAATCCGACTGGTGTGGTAACTGGTGTGAGCAACGGCTCTACTAACATTGTGTACACCGTAGGCGCATGCAGCACTTCCAAGTTCGTATCCGTAAATCCATTGCCTCCGGCTATAGTAGGCCCAACCGACAGTATCTGCGCTTTTTCTGAAAACACAGTGACGCTTACAGATCCAGACCCGACGGGTACATGGACCAGTACAGGTGTCACGGTAACTGCAGGGGCTGGAAATGAGGGCCATGTCGAAGGCGTGGGTCCTGCCAGTTCCGGAAATTGTGTTACCTATACCATTGGCACAGGTTGTTCTGCCGTAAAATGTTTTGATGTACATCCCTGGCCCGCTACCATCACCGGTAGTGACACACTTTGTGCCAGCATGACTACTACACTTCATGACGTAACAAGTGGCGGATCATGGACAAGCAGCACCGCCGGTGTTGTTACTGTGGGTGGCACGACCGGTGTAGCACTGGGTGTGGGTGCCGGCGACGCAACCATAACTTATTCAGACAACGTAACGCATTGCTACAATACGCAGCATATGCATGTATATGCTTTCGGTCCTATTACCGGTCCTGCAGCGGTATGTCAGTTTTCATCAGCTACTTATAGCGATACTACCAGTGGTGGCGTATGGTCTACCAATCCGGTTTCGATCGCCACTGTGACTCCAACAGGTGCCAATACAAGTTCGCTCACGGGCATTACCGCCGGGCTTGATTCATTAATATATACTATTGCAGCACACGGTTGCCGTACATGGGATACTGTGCGGGTGTACAACATACCCTCGGCCATCACCGGCATATCTACTGTGTGCGTGGGTTCGACACTTACGTTGGGCGACCCTACATCCGGAGGTACTTGGAGCATTACGCCCACGGGTACCGCGACTATTGACGTGAATGGAGTGGTAACAGGTGTGGCTGCCGGATTTGCAACGGTATCTTATACTACCCCAGCAACAGGATGTTATATTACCGGCATTGTCACCGTAAATCCTTTGCCTTCTGTAATAACCGGCGCAGATTCAGTTTGTGTCGGTAGTGTAACTACGCTGAACAGCGGTCCTGCTGGAGGTACCTGGACCGTAGATGGCAGCGGCAACGCATCCATTTTGTCCACAGGGGTCACCAACGTGGTATTGAGCGGCATATCCGCCGGACCCGATGTAGTCACTTTCCAATTGCCTTCCGGTTGTGCGCGCAGTGTGGTACTCACCGTCAATCCGTTGCCGGCACCCATTTCGGGTACGCTTACGGTTTGTGCAGGTTATACAACCACATTGACCGATGGCGGAACAGGCACATGGGTGAGTTATAATGCAGGCGCAAGTGTAGGCCTGAATACCGGTATTGTTACCGGGAACTTGCCTAGCCGTGATAGTATAGTTTATTCGTTAACCACCGGCTGTAATACCTATGCTTTTGTAACTGTAAATGCACTGCCCGCAACCATCTCTGGCCCCTCCGCAGTTTGTGTGGGTGATGCCATCACCTTTACCGACGGTTCGACCGGTGCCTGGAGTGCTAGTCCTGCTTCTGTTGCTACCATTAACCCCTCGGGCGTTCTTACCGGGGTGGGCGCAGGCACGGCCACAGTTAGTTTCACGGGTTCGGCAGCAGGGTGTTTCGTAACATCTCTGGTAACAGTTAATCCTTTACCCAGTCCCATCACTGCTGCGACTTTCGCGGTATGTTCGGGAACTTCGATCAGTCTTACCGATGCAGACGCTGGCGGTTCTTGGACCAGCAACGATAATAGTATTGCTACCGTAGATGCTTTCGGTAATGTATTTGGCCTGCCAACTACCACGATTAAGACAACAACAATTACATATACGCTGCCTACGGGTTGCCCTGCTACTCATGGCGTTACGGTATATCCGCTGCCCGCAGACATTGCTGGTCCTTCGGCTGTTTGTATTGGCGCTACTATTACACTTACCGATGCTACTTTTGGCGGTTCATGGCTGAGCAGCAATGCGGTCGTGGCCACAGTTGGCGGACTTACCGGCTATGTTACCGGCGTGAGTCTCGGCTCCACAAGTGGCGCTGTGACAATCACTTATACCAGTGCAGCAGGTTGTTATAAGACAAAACCCATTACCGTCAACCCATTGCCATTACCAATCACTTCGTCAGCTACTGTGATGTGCGCCAACCAGTTGCCCATTACCATGTCGGATGCCACCTTGGGTGGTTCATGGTCTGGTTCACCCAGTCCGTCTGTAATCAGTGTAACCGATCTCGGCGTGACCGGCGCAACAGATCAGGGTGCGGTACAGGGTAACAATGGTGGTATTGCCACGGTTTCATATTCACTTCCGGCCACCGGCTGTTTCGTGACATTTACGATAACCGTAAATGCAGCTCCTGAAATTGAGTCTGCAACCAACGAATTCTGTCTGGGTTCTACAGTTGCACTGTGGGAACCTTCACTGGGTGGTACCTGGGTCTCTTCTGTTCCCAGTGTGGCGGCAATCACCCATACGGGAACTTCCGGTACACTCGACAGTGTTTTACTTACTTGCCTTACTACGGGTAGTGATTTGATGGGTTACTTTATGACCAATGGTTGTACGGTGTTCTATACATTCGAATGTAACCCGGTTCCTGCACCCATTACCGGTTCCACGTTCTCTGTTTGTCAGGGAACAGCTATCACACTTTCTGATGGTTCGGTTGGCGGTACTTATGCCTTGTCTAACGGGAACGCCACAGGTGTTCAGATAGACCCGGTTGACGAACAGGTGACCGGCGTTCTGGTAGGACTGGATACACTGACTTATAGTTTCCCTATAGTGGGTGCAGCACTTAGTGCTTGTTCGGTTTCACAGATCATTACCGTAAATCCACTGGCCCCCATTACCGGCATACTAAGTGTGTGTCAGGGTGGGACGACAACTCTTTCTAATACAACACCAGGCTCTGGCTCATGGTCCAGTCAGTATATAGGTATAGCTTCTGTAGTGCCCGTTGGCGGTTTCCCGACATTGGGTGTGGTAACGGGCGTAACTCCCGGTGTGGACAGCATTGCATACAATATTTCCGCTACCGGATGTACCGCTTATGCTGCAGTTACCGTGAACGGACTGCCCATCCCCATCATGGGTGGTAACAGTGTATGTATTGGCGGTACCATTACACTTTCAGACTTGTCAGGTCCCGGCACATGGAGCTCTTCCCTGCCTGGCACCGCAAGTATTGACCCTATAACAGGAGTGGTTGCCGGCATCGCCAGCGGTTCCGTAATAATTACCTATACGATGGACGGGACTGGTTGTTATGTAACCCAGATCGTGAACGTGAATGCTGGCCCATCTTCTATTGTTGGCCCCGCTGAAATTTGCCCCGGTGTTTCTGTTTCCTATACAGATGCGTCGTCGGTAACATGGAGCAGCAACGATAACATAGGATTGTTTATCGTGAGTACTACAGGTATTGCCACTGGCTTGAGCACGGGCGTATACACGATCACGGCTTCCAACGGTTTCGGTTGTGTGGCCACTATGGCTGTAACAGTAACTACCATAGATCCCATCACGCTGGTGCCACCTACTGTGTTACCCATCAGTGTATGTATGGGCCAAACCATTTTGCTCGCAGATGGTACAACGGGCGGTACCTGGTCATCGAGCGACAATGCGATCGCAACAATAGACCCGACCACTGGCTATGTAAATGGTATTCATAATGGTACGGTCACTATTACTTACTCATTGGTTACGGGTTGCTACACACTCAATTCGGTGAACGTAAACCCGGTAACACCGATTTTGGGTTCAGATACGCTTTGTGAATATCTTACAACCTCATTGAGTGATGCCACTTTGGGTGGAGTTTGGAGTTCAGATAATTCTTCTGTCGCCACCATATCTTCGACCGGCGTGGTGTTAGGTGTGGATACCGGTTCTACTTTAATACACTATGTGACCGCTGAAGGATGTATCGCAACCTCACCGGTATTTGTAGTGGGAATCGAGCCTATCTACCAGCCCGGTTTGTTGACTTCTGTTTGTACAGGGGCAACGATCTCGCTTACAGATGCATCTACTCCCTTCCTGCCTAACCCGTGGAGTTCAGACGCAACAACAGTTGCATCGGTAGATCCTGCAGGCGTGGTTACAGGAGCCACTTCGGGTACAGCTACCATTACCTACACTTCAACAGTTACTTATGCCGGGCTTCACTGTATCGCGAAATTCCCCGTTACAGTCAATCCATCACCGGCACCAATTACAGGTCCTACCGCGCTGTGCGCATGGGGTGGTACCATTACAGTATCCGATGCTACTTTGGGTGGCGTTTGGTCTGCTTCGCCCGTCGTGGCATTTACACTCACTCCTCCTAATACAGCTGCAATAGTGGGTACAGGTACAGGTGCGCCTCCCGGAGTCGCAGGACCAGGTATTGTGACTTATACACTGCCAACCGGGTGCTACGATACCATGCTGGTAACTATCAATCCTCTGCCAGATCCTATTACGGGCGTGCCCAGTGTGTGCATGGGCCAGACAACTACCCTTCACGATGCGACATCCGGCGGTACCTATAGCAGCTCTGCCACTGGTATCGCAACAGTTGATTCTGCAAGCGGTGTCGTGACCGGCATTACTCCGGGTACGGCTACAATTATTTATACATTGCCCACAGGTTGTACAGCGTCGTTGGTTATTACAGTTAATATTGACTCACCTATCGTAGGCCCGTCGCAGATATGTACTGGTGTGCAATCTACATTTACGGACGGTGTGCCCGGTGGAACCTGGAGTTTCGCACCTGCCGGTATTGTCACCTTTACCATAGGTTCTGGTGGACTTGCCACAGCCTATGTTACCGGCACGACAACTGTTCCGGTAGTGGTAACAGCGTCTTATACACTTCCTGGCACTTCCTGCACTGTGACCAGACTCGTTACGGTCAATCCTTTGCCTGCCCCGATCGTTTACACGCCAGCGGCCATTTGTGGTACTGATTCAACTTTGTTTACCGATATCACCCCCGGTGGTATGTGGACTTCTTCCGCTACCGGTATTGCAACCGTAGATGCTGCCGGTTGGGTAACAGGCACCTGGACGGGAATAGGTGCAGCTACGGCTACTATTACTTATTCTGATACTACCACGGGTTGTTTGGTTACCGCGCCTATTACGGTTAATCCGCTGGGACTGATTCAGCCAAGAGATACCAACCTTTGTGTGGGTATCCCGGTAACTTATTCTGATCCTGCGTTGGGTGGTTTCTGGTCGAATGCTGCTCCAGGTGTAAGCGGAAATATTGGTGGGTTTACCGGTATCTATACCGGCCTGACTTCAGTAGTTACGGATGTGATTATTTATACCATGCCACTTACCGGTTGCACCACTACATTGCCGGTTACTGTTTATCCGCAGCCCGGTCCTATAACAGGTCCCAATATGGTTTGTGTGGGCTCATCCATTACACTTTCTGATCCGTTGCCCGGTGGTGTATATTCTTCGTCGACCTACGACGGCACTGTGGGAACTGCCGCCATAGCACCTCCGGGTACCGTGTTGGTAACCGGTTTGACCGCTGGTGAGGTAACCATAACTTATACCATGCCTTCTGGCTGTAACGTGACCTATATTATCACTGTTAACCCATTGCCGGCACCTATTTCCGGCCCGACCAGCGTATGTGGTACTCAGTCCATAACACTGCATGATGCCACTTTGTTTGGCTTCTGGAATTGTTCCCCGTCATCACTGGCCACCATCAACAGCGTGACCGGTCAACTGGATGCTGCAGGTACCAGCACCGGGGGCACGGTAACTGTTACTTACAGCATATTGCCTGTCGCTACTTCTTGTTCCGTTACTTATTTTGTAACAGTGAATCCGCTGACCAGCATAATTGGTCCGTCACATATCTGTAATGGTGTACCCACTATGTTCAGCGATACAACAGGCGTGGGTGTCTGGAGTACGTCAAGTTCATCAATTGCTACGGTCAATCCTACCACAGGTGCCGTGACCGGGTTGAGCAATGGTGTCTTCACGCTTTCTTATACTATTACGTCAACAGGCTGTACCGCAACCATGCTGGTGACGGTGAACCCAAGTCCTGCACCCATCGTAGCGCCACCCATGGTATGCGTAGGTCAGACAGTTTCGTTTACCGATGCTACTGCAGGCGGAACATGGTCCAGCCACGACCCGGGAGTTGCAAATATTAATCCTACAAACGGCGTGGATACAGGTATTTCCTCCGGTACGGTGATCATATCGTACTCTTTCGGTACAGGTTGTTTTGCGATCAAGACTATTGTGGTAGATCCGCTGGCACCTATTCTGGGCCCAAGCAATGTGTGCGTGGGTTCTGCAGTTACCATGACCGATTCTATACCCGGTGGTGTCTGGAGTTCTTCGGCTTCAGGTGTCGCATCGGTTGGTTCTGTTGCCCTGTTCCCTGTGTACACCGCTACCGTAACTGGCACAGGTGCACCCGGTGGCACGGCTGTGATAAGCTACTCATTACCTACGGGTTGTGTGGCCCGACTCACGGTTACGGTCAACCCATTGCCTGCTCCAATAATAGCTCCGCTGAATATTTGCCATTTTGATTCTGTTCTGATTTCTGATGATACCCTGAACGGCGTTTGGTCAATATTCCCTGCTCCAATCCCACCGTATGATTCCATCGGTGATCCGCACAACCATATTACTCATTTTTATGGTCAGGATATTGGCGCAGTAACACTGCGCTATACCGATACGCTTACAGGCTGTATGGTTTCTAAGTTGATCATAGTAAATCCGGAAGCCCTGCCGATGACCGGTCTGTTTAATATCTGTGTCGGTCAGACTACAACACTTAACGATGCTCCATACTCACCACCGGCACCCGCAGGCCCCGGAATATGGGAGCCAATGGCTGCTGGCTATCCTGCGGTTTATCAGGGTTCCGGTATGGGTTATGGCGTATACCTGGGTGTAACACCTGGCACCATGATGATCACTTATTCTACCCCCGGTGGTTGTAACAGCTATCACCTTCTGGAAGTTAGTTCTGTTGTGACCCCTACAGTAGACATTTATCCTGGCATTGGCGATACCGTATCTCTTGCCGGCACCGACAAGATTTGTGCAGGTCAGCAGCCTGTATTTACTTTCGGCACGACCAATCAGGGTTATGGACCTACTTATCAGTGGTATGTGAATGGAACACCGGTAAGTACATCCGATACTTCGTTTACCTACAGTCCTGTAGCTACTGGCGATACTGTAAAACTGGTGTTGATAAGCAATGCGACCTGTGCCACCAACGACACGGCAAGAGACCGGTGGATAATGCAGGTGCTGCCATCTGTGGCCGCTTCGGTAAATTTGACTCACACACCACCATTCCCTGTTTGTAGCGGCAATCCGGTTACCTTCGTTGCTAATCCTACAAACGGTGGTTCTGCACCGGTGTATGACTGGATGGTGAACGGCACGTTGGTAAGTTCGGCTGCGTCGACCTACACTTACATTCCAACCAACGGAGATTCGGTATATGTTTCCATGAACAGCAGTATGCAGTGCGCTGTGCCCGTACCGGCAAATTCGAACGGTATAATTGATACAGTAAATCCTTCGCTCATAGATTGGGTGCGTATAGTAGCTAGTCAGGATACTTTCTCTTATTACTGGGGGCCGATCCTGTTTACAGCAGAAGATTCCAACTTTGGCTTTACACCTACCTACCAATGGTATGTAAATAATGTGTTGCAGCCCGGTGCTACTTCAGATACCTTTACTTTGGTTAATCCGCATCAGGGTGATTCAGTCTATTGTAAGATGACTTCCAGCAATCCTTGTACAACCATAATAGGCGTTTTGAGTAACACCATAGGTATTGTAGGGCTCGCTACGCACGACGTAAACAATGGTTTCAATGACCTGGCGCTGGCGCCCAACCCCAACAAGGGTACGTTCAGGCTGAAAGGCAACCTGAATACAGTGGAATCCGGCGAAGTAGCACTAGACATCACCGATGTGATCGGTAAAACAGTGTACAAAAAGACCGTAAACTCTGTTTCGGGTAAGGTCGATACCGAAATAGTCCTTGATGAACACATCGCGAATGGCGTGTACTACCTCCGGATCACTTCGGGTGGTGAAACTGATGTCCGCCACTTCATGATAGAACGCTGATAATTGCTTCTTACACAATAGCGAAAGCCCTCCGGAGACAATCCGGAGGGCTTTTAGTTTTTGCGCCTTGTGCAGGTAAATACCAGCGTTTGGAAGACCCTAATGTCATTTAGACAACAAAAATTGGCATGAAAAGTAGTTGCCACGATCTTTAGATCGTGGTCAAAAAGCCATTGTTTTTAGGGCTTTAGCCGAAACAGACGGCTGGGTCGAAATGTCGTTTTTTTGAACTTTAGTTGGTATTACGGGTGCTGACACACGGAGTGCCTGACAATTTCAGCAAGCCGCTGTTATTAGGTGAGCCTTGCTATTTTCAGCAGCGTTTCCGTTTCGATAGGCTTGGTGAGGTAGTTTTCGATCGCAATATTTTCCTGGGCCTTCATACGGTCTTCCGCAGCAATGGACGAGCTGGAAATATAGATAGTCACTTTGGTTTTTATCCGGGGCATGAGCTGCATGAACACCTCCATAAATTCCCATCCGTTCATGATGGGCATATTGATATCGAGCAGAATGATCTCGGGTAGCGCCTCGCCTGCGTCCAGCGACGCCTTAATATGTTCGATAGCGCTTTCGCCTTCAGCGTAACTGATGATCTTGTGGCACAGATCGAGTTTTTCTATTTTTTTCTTCAGAAGTAATGTATAGAGTGCGTCGTCGTCTACTATGCAAATGGTTTCTACGCTTTTCATTAAAAATAAATTTTGAATTTGGTTCCTTTGCCCACCTCACTTTCCACTTCTATTTTCCCGCCCATGTATTCAACCTGGTTTCGGGTAATGAATAGTCCCAGGCCTCGGGCATCGGGGTTTCCGTTAAATGTTTTGTACAGTCCGAATAGTTTGTCGCCGTTTTTCTTCAGGTCTATTCCTATGCCATTGTCTTCAATTGTCAGCACATACTTTCCGTTTTCCTGTTGGCAGCTCAGCGTAATTACCGGTTTGCGTAGCGGGTGACTGTACTTGAGCGCGTTGGACACGAAGTTGAGAATAATACTCTCAATATAGGCCGGGTTATAGTTGAGCACTACATTGTTGTCAATATTGTTTATGATGGTTGCGTCTTTGTGCTGCACCTGGTCTCTGAGTACATCAATAGCTTTGCGCACAAAGGCGCTGAGCAACAGCGGCTCGAAAATGGGGTTGATACTGGTTTGTACAGAGATAATGTCATTCAGATTACTCAGGGTCTCATCTAGTGATTGGGTTACCGTTTTCATATGCCCTATCATCTCGGTGCGCTCTTCCTCACTCTCAGCCTCACTTAAAAAATCTACAATGGAGGTGATGTTGCTGGAATGCGATCTCAGGTTGTGCGACACGATATACGAAAAACTAAGCAGCCGCTTGTTCTGGGCTGTGACCAACTCGAAAGACTTGTTGAGTTGAATCTCGTCCTTTTTGCGTTCTGTTATGTCTTCTATTGTCATGATCACGTTCACCACCTTGTTCTCCCTGCTGAAAACGGGTGATAGCCTCATGTAAAACCATTCCTCTTCGTTGTCACCACTTATGTTGCAACGCTCGTATTCTATGCGCTGGCCGTCGTAGGCCTCTGCCAGTGCCTGTTTAAAGTTTCCGAGGTGTTCTGGTGTCACCACATCAAGAATGAAACCACCGGTCTGCAGTGCGTTGTTGTTGAGGTGGTAAGCGATTTGTTCGGCTTTTTGATTGTACGACAACACACACAGGCTGGCGTCAAGAAAGATATACCCTGTTTCCGTGTTCTGGAAAATGGTGCGCAGGTAGTTTTCAGAATGCTGGAAGTCTGCCTCGGCTTTCTTCTTTTCGCTAAGGTCGGCCATTGTGCCGGTTATCCGGATCGGGTTTCCTTTGTCGTCGCGCAAAATGAACCCACGCAGTTGTATGGGTACAAGGTGCCCATCCTTGTGTATGAGTCGGGTTTCGGTCTCAAAGGTTATTTTTTCCGAACTGAGTGCACGCATAAAAGCGTCGCTCACGGTTTGCTTATCGTCCGGGTGAACCAAAACCGAATTAAATTCAGAAGTAAGTGATAACGACCCCAGTGGGTAGCCTGTGATAGCCCACCATTTTGGGTCGCAGACCAGCGTATGGGTGTCAAGTTCCCAATCCCACCAGCCCATATCTGCGCCTTCCAGTACCAATTGCAGCCGGTTTGCAGTATCATCGTTTACTTTCAGCTCAGCCAGTTTACTTTTCAGTGTGCGCTGGTAAATTACGCCGCATACACCGCCGGTCTGCGATAGTATCGGGTGCAACCGGGCCACATAGTTTGCAGGGGTGCGCCCGTACATAGCTGGACTTATATCTTCGCCATTCCATGCCAGTATGAACTGGCGGGAAAATAGGTCCCTTGCCTCGGGCAGCAAAAATTGAAGCATATTGTCGCCGGCAACAGGGATACTACCAAATTCAGAGGCAAGCACATGACGGGCTATATCGTTCAGCTCGGCGATGCATTGGTTTTCGTCCAGAACAACGAGGAAATCAGGGTGGCTAAGTAAATAGTACCTGCTGATGAGATCGGTATTTGTCATATTTAATTCCACAATTGCTGAAAAAAAGCTGGTAATACAATACTAACCGGTGTCGTATGCGCGCAATATTCAAAATGCGCAAACAGACGGCCAGTCGGTTTGTGCAGGTGTTTACAGGAGGGCGAAAAAGCAACGCAAAGTTATTGAAAACAGGTAAGAACGGAAAATAAAAACAGCCATTATGATGCTGTTTATGATTGTTTTATTAACCCCGCCACCATTGAGTGATAATATTATGATTTCGGCAAGACGGTAGCAAGATATTTTGGTCTATTTTTGAATCAAAATCTACTTGGTGCGCGTTTTGAGACTCTTTCGGTTTTTTGTTTTGTGCTTGCTTGCGGCGGTGTTGTGTCCGGGATGGCACGCATTTGGCCAGTACGTGGAAATAAAAACCAATACCGATGCCTCCCAGAAAGACACACTGGTAACCACTGAAGATATCGCTGAACTATTTGAGAAAAACCCGGGCTATTATTATGCCGCATACCTGGATTCGCTGCTGGCCCGCAAACAATACAAGCCGGCAGAGCGACTGGTGCAGGAACAACTGAAGAATGCCGTACCACAACAATACCCTGTGACCCTTGCCGAAATGGGCCGCGTATACAAGGCAGAGGGGAAGGACGCCAAAGCCACAGAGCAATATGAACACGCGCTGCAATTGGTGAACGGAGATGACGTGATCACACGATCTCTGGCAAAAGCTTTAATTGCCAACGGCGAATTTGATTATGCCTGCAAAGTTTTTGAAAAGGCGTCGGGCATTCTCATGAACCCATACTTGTATGCCGCCGAATTGGCCAACCTGTATGCCAGGGCCGGGAAGCTGGATAAGTCTCTGGAAATACTACTGTCTGGTATGCCGGGACAAAACCCTAATTCGGAAGCGACAAAGGCCATGCTGCTGAAGCTGGTGGGGAATGATGCCGAAAAATTAAGGCAGGTTCAGAAAATTTTGATCGGGAAAATCAATGAGCAACCGGACAATGTGTTTTTCGTCGAGATTCTAACCTGGGTGTATACGCAGAAGGACGACTGGGAGGGCGCATTGATACAGATAGAAGCGGTGGATGAGCGCAACAGGGAACCCGGTAGACGACTGCTGGATTTTGCCCGCACTGCAGTTGCTGCGCATCAATACGAGATCGCGGATAAAGCTTACAACGATGTGATTGCTAAAGGAGACGATAAACCGTTTTATGTTACTGCAAAGAGCGAACAGCTTGGCTCGGCATATACGCGGCTCACCAGCGACAGTGCAATTATCCCCGGGCTGGCCGACACACTGGCTGCCCGTTATGAAGATTTTTTGTCGGCCTATCCGTCCTTCAACCCTTATCAGATCATTTCAGACTATGCACATGTGGAGGCCAATTATCTGGGAAACCCGGGCCGGGCCGTCAGCATCATTCAGAAGGCGCTGGTTCGTCAGGACATCCGAAGGGAACAGTTGGGTACATTGAAACTGGAAATGGGTGATTATTATTTACTGTTGGGCAGGATATGGGACGCATCGCTCACCTACAGTCAGGTAGATAAAGAGTTTAAACAGGATGCAATGGGTGAAGACGCCCGATTCAGAAATGCCCGGCTTGCGTACTATCGCGGCGATTTTGAATGGGCCCAAAGGCAGTTGCTGGTGCTTAAATCGGCAACTTCTGAGTTGATCGCCAACGACGCACTGGCATTGTCCGTACTGATTACCGAAAATGTGGAAGATTCTGTTACCTATCCGCTGCGGCGGTTTGCCTGCGCCGATCTGCTGCTGGCACAAAATAAAATAGCCGGGGGTTATGCTATACTGGATAGTATCGTGAACGTGTTTCCCAAGCATCCGTTGGTAGATGATATTTTTATGCTGCACGCCAAGACCGAAGAACGTATGCACCATTACCCAAAAGCTTTGGAATATCTGGAGCGCATTCACAAAGAATACGGCAGTGATGTGCTGGGCGACGACGCTGTTTTCCGGGAGGCGGAAATTTACAGGACCGAACTTCATGATAACGCCAATGCGAAAAAACAATATGAGCAGCTGATCATAGAATATCCGGGCAGTACATTTGCCCAGGCGGCCCGGCAGCTATTGTACGACATAGACCATCCGCCGGCGCCCTGATGACTGTGTTTTCCCTAAATTTGCCAGAGTACAAACCTCTTTTGTTATGTCGCAACCGGTCAACAATTTCAAAAAATACAAGTTTATCATTTTCGGGGTGCTTATACTTACGGGTGTAGTAGGTAGCAGGCTGGTTGAAGACCCATACAAGACTGTTTTTTTGGGTTTTGCGGCGGGGATAGCCTTGGTTCAGGCCGGCGAAATGTTTGTGAAAGCCCGCGCCGGTGGCAAGAACTAACCCGTGGAGGGCCATGCTCCGGTTCGGTTGTAAAAGCCATACGGTCATTCGGAGGCTTCGCATTTTAACAAAATATCCTATTGATTTTGGTTTATTTTTAGGCTGTTAATCATTTATGAGTATTCAGCGCGCCACGCCGGTCAATGAGTTTCTGGCCAAACTTATTTTTCTCATACTGCCTACGGCGGGCGTTTCCTATTTTCTTCTGGATAATCTGAACCAATATTTTTCGATACTGGAAAACGACGCCGTGAAACAGGCGTGTTTCTTTGGTGCGGGCATGGTTCTTTCGGCTGTTTTTCATGCGTTCCGGTTTCGTTTTCTGCCCGCGTTCGTATTGCTTACATTGGGTCTGTACTCTTTATACAAGGGTCTGGATAGCTATGCTGTAGGGGAATTTGATGCCTTCTTTATTGCCCGGAGATTTGAGGTTTTTGCTATTCTTGCCACTTCGGGTTGGGTGGCAGGATGGGGATTTGCGAGGCTACGGTATTGGTCGGTATTTGTAGCAGTGTCTTTGTTGTGTGCATGTATCGCGGTGATTGCAAAGTCCAGAGTGGCCAGTGTGAATATGCTGGTCATGTCTTTTTCGCCGGCCGTACTGTATTCGGTGTACCTTTTGTTTGCTACCGAGCAGATCTATAATTATAAAGACAAGTCTAAAAAATTCTGGTGGTTTCTCACCGCCCGGCTGATTACTTTTTGTGTGCTCACCGGATTGATGCTGGGCACAGTTACGTATCTGATGCGAGCCAAATTGGAAGAGGCCGTTGCCAATTACGGTGGCGGTGGCGCATCTGGATCCGACAGTACCAAAATGCTGCACCGTAACAAAGACGGATCTCAGAGTCTGAACGATCTGCAAAAACTGCGTGGCCACCAGGGTCGGGGAAAGGAATTGCTGTTTTGCGCGCATATAGAAAATTATTTTCCCGGTACCAACGAACCCAACCCGCTCTATCTCACGTCGTTCTATTTCACGAAATTCGACACGGCGACCGAGACTTTTGAGCGCGACCCGCAAATGCCTTTCAACGATCTGTTTGAGCCCAATCCGTCGGTCATGCCTTTGTTTTCCACAAAGTCCGACTCGTCAGTAATTGCCAATAGTATGGGCGACGCATACAGACGTGTGGTGGAAACGGAGGTCTACAGTAAAGCATTATCGCCGGAAACCTACCTGGCTCCGAACTCTGGTTTTTTTGTACAGCCCGTCACCATTGAAAAGGACTTTCGCACGGAGTTTAAATTCGCCTATCGTGCAAAGAGTTATTCGTCGCTGATGAACAGCGCCTATTTTGTCTACAATATCAATAAGCCTGAGTGGCGCAAGTTTCAGGAAATGCGCAACGAGGTGCTGCGCAAAGTAACCAGCTACAAGGATGTGAACCCGGCATTTATGAAGTATTACACGGATATGCCGCAAAGCGCAAACTTTAAAAAAATTGGCGTGCTGGCTCATTCCGTGTCCGACTCTGCCCGGACGCCTGTAGATAAGGTAGTTGCCATAAGAGACTATTTTCTCAGCAAAGACGAGCAGGGAGAACCACTCTATGTGTATACGGACAATCCCGGCGAACCCGATATACCCAATGCGTCGAAGCTGATGTATTTTCTGTTCGAAAACCACAAGGGCTACTGTGCATACTATGCCGGGGCTACACTCTTTATGTTGCGTTCCTTGGGCATACCATCGCGCATTGCAGTGGGTTTCCTGACCGAGAATCGTGCCGACAAGAACAAGTGCTGGTACTGGTATTATGCCAAACAGGCTCATGCCTGGGTGCAAGTATATTTCCCTGGACTTGGCTGGCTCGACTTCGACACCACGGTAGGCAATAACGAGGCCCGCGAGAGTCCGGCACCCGACGGCACACCGCCCATGCAGCCACCCAAGGCCTGGCTTGCAGCAGAAGGCAGGGTGGAAGAGGTGGATACCACATCACGGACCATGCGGGTATCGGTGAAGCAATTTGTGTTTCACGATAAAGAGTATGTGCTGGCAGGGCCGGTATCTATAAAACTGGATATGAAGGTGGCGCTAGTGTACAAGGACAGCCTTACTATCCCGTTGGCATCGGTTCGTGGTGGAGACGAAGGTACTGTGGTGTCTTATGCCGAAGCACTGAAAGTGATTGAACCTGCACAGAACGAAGGTGCGATGTCGCTGGTGCGCAGATTACCTGCCATCGTACCCGTGGATGAAGTTTACCTCAAGTCCCGCGACGCCGCAAAGACAAAGCAGGATAATACACTGGCAGCGACAAAACACAAAGATCCGTTGAAGGTATTACTGCTGAAAGCCGCGCTTTGGTGCCTGTTTGCTATTGTATCTGTACTGATAACACCCCGGTTCATTTATTCGTATTTCCTTGCCAGGGCCCGTTTTGCAAGGCAGACAAAAGACAAGGCTTACTGGGTGTATATGGCGGCGTTATATTACCTCCACATGACGGGTTATGCGCCGGGTGAGCAAACGCCATTGCAGTTTGCCCGCAACGTGGTCGACCCTGCCTTTGGCACGTCTTTTACGGGCTTTATGAATGTGTACCTGAAAACCAAGTATTCCAATCTGGAAATTCTGGCGTCTGAGCAGGAAATAGTCGGTTCGTTTCTACCTTCGTTTGTAGCAAAATTGTCTCAGCATGTCACGCGCAAACAGCGTGTTGCAGGCTTCCTGAATCCAGTACGTTGCTTTGCATTTTTTACCTTGCTGGAGGATGAAGAAAAAATGAAGTAACTACTTTGTTTAGCGGGGCGCTAACTCTACCATGGGGTCCCAGAAAAGCTTTTCAAAATCCACCACTGTATCATTAGCTACTTTTACCCCTTCCTTGAGCAACAATTCTTCCATAAGGCCTGGAGGCTGAAAATGGTGCTTGCCCGTCAGCATCCCGTTGCGGTTTACGACTCTGTGTGCGGGTACTTTGGGTTTTACACCATGCGCAAGATTCATAGCATAGCCCACCATTCTGGCCCCGGAGGTTGCACCAATAGCTGCCGCCACCGCGCCATAGCTCGTAACCCGACCCTTTGGCACCAGCCGGACTATTTGGTAGGTCACATCATAAATGCTTTCGCTTTTCTGTGTAGCAGCAGCGGTTTTACGGTCGGGGGGTGTTGTTTTTTTAGCCATACAAATCAAGTGGCGCTTTGGTCCGCCCTTTTCTGAAATCGTTCCGGAAGTACCACCGGCGTGTCAGGTAATGAAAATGAAAGGAAAAATATGGTGCGTTTATCTTCCAGGTGCATTTTTTCGTAGAATGTTTGTATCGCCAGATCTCCTGATGCAAGACCCTTTCCATAAACGTCCGCAATATTGGTATGTATGGTGCATTGCTGCGCTTCTATTGTCTCCAGCGTAAAGTCATATAGTTCTTTGGAGTCTGTCTTAAGATTGATCTTGCCGCCGGGTATCATGATCTGCTGGTAATGATGCAAAAACCGCGGATGCGTGAGTCGGTTGGACTCTTTTTTCAGAAAAGGGTCCGGGAAAATGATCCAGATCTCTGCTACTTCATTTGTGTCGAAATAACTAAGTATCTGTCCTATTTGGATGCGCAGAAAGCCCACGTTGGTAAGACCCTCTGCGAGCGCCGTTTTGGCGCCAGTGAAGATCCGGTTTCCCTTTATGTCTATACCTATGAAATTGCGGTCTTTGTTTGTACGGCCCAGGCCTACGCTGTATTCACCCTTGCCGCACGCCAGTTCCAGTGTGAGCGGATTTGAATTATTGAAAAAGTCTTTCCACCTGCCCTTAATATCTTCAGGGTATTGTAATACGTTTTTAAAAGTCTCCAGTGCTCTGAACTTGACTAGTTTTTTATGTCCCATTGGGTGCAAAAATACTAATTCGCACGGATCATCACTATAGACCAAAGTGGTCATGAACAAAGCAGTGCTATATCGTCTGGTAACCTTTTCAAATTACTTGATTTAGTTATGATTATAATCAAAAAATTAAATAAAATATATAGGCCAAAAAAATGTTGATTAAAATTTTTTAATTTTTTGGAAGGGCCACTAAAAGTATTTATGTTGCAACACGAATAACTCAAAAGTTAGTCGCTAAAAACAAAAAATCAGATTTATGAAGAAAAAACTTTTACTATTTACGCTGTGTGCAGGAATCGGATCAATTATTTTAAGTAGCTACGGGGGTGGCCCTGCTTCAAATGGCTACGATTGTACAGGAGCTGAAAATGGTGGCCTTGGCAATTATGCCAATCCTGTTGGTTGTTCCACAGGTGGTGGTT
>CAIYJV010000376.1 GCA_903926605.1 uncultured Bacteroidota bacterium | reverse complement strand
TAGCGCGTGGCCAGATAGTATATCCACATCTGAGTTTCGACATGTGTGATATCCATATGATTAAAACTGTCCGGCGGTTCCAGCCTCATGGACCGATAATCAAAATGGTTGGTAATTACGCCATCGTAATTCCTGTGCTTGGAGTATCCCCAGGTCAGCGGAATACTATCGGCGTAGAAATGAAACTGGGCCAATACTTTGTCTGGAATTATCTGTTTGTTATACGATGCATCGCTTGCCTCGTAAATGTATGCTTCAAATATTGTGTCGGGATCAACATACTGATGATAATAGTCAATATTTATTTTCGCAAAGGTGAACAACCATTCTACGGGGTCATCGTTCGGACCAATAGGTAGATTATCTTCGTAACCAAAGACATTTCCAGTAGTTCTATTCTGATTGTAAGACCCATTCGGTGCCGCCAGTGAAAGTATTGCAGATGTACCACAGATTATTTTGGGCCGTAGATTCCTTAGCATGCGCATATCCTGCCCTATTTGAAATGATTCATTGTTTAATATGTTGCTAATGTAGTAGTTTTTCCCGAATTCAGTTTTCAGGTTGATGTGGTTGATATTTCCACCGATACCGTTTCCAGACAAATAATTGTCTATCCCTGAAACGCTCGGCGAAATCCAGAGTTCTACCTTGGGGTCAAACGCAGGCCCTGGACCGGATGGTGATAGTTGAGGGCCTAAATATCCAGTTGCATAACCATCGGGGATAAAGTTTTTGGTACTACCACCAGTTGAATAAAAATACTGGCATCACATAAAAAAATTCTGAATTTGTATATTCCGGTCCAAATACTTGTGCAGCACATCCTCGGTTATATGGCCATTGAAATAATAATGGGGGTCGCCGGAGACATAGAATGAATCCAATGCAACCGAAGGTCCCATCGTGCCGACAAGACTACCGGTCCCCAATCCTGTGCCGGATAGTCCCGAAAGAACCGCACTGTCGGATGAGGCACTGTGAAGACCAGTCGCCCTCGCATCGCTACTCGGATCCATCTGGTTACTTCCTGCAAATGGATCAGTTCGCCCGGGACTATCCGGCCCGTGCAGAGAACCAATATTACGATTATTATGCTTCAGGTAGTGGTCAAGCTGGGTGTATGTATCAAAACCACTTAGCGTGTTGAAATCGTTTAGGTCATTTTTTTTGCTTTCCATAATCTATCGTAAAATCAGTTTTTTAGTAAAGTAACAACCATCTATATTTATTTCCACTAAATACATACCCGGATTACAGCTTCGTAAATCAAATTCTTGCTGAGGTTCTTTCTGCCTGCCGAACTTTCGAGTTTTGATTTCTTTACCCAATGGGTCAATAATTCTTATGGCACCACCATGTTGTATGGCAGGCAACGTTATCGTAAATAAGCCATCGGAAGGATTGGGCGTTATTCTTACGGCATTGGGCATACCTTTATCTGGCATAATAACCAGTGTATAAGCAGTGTCCAATTTTGCTAAAAAAATAACTGATTGCTCAGTATCTGGATTGGGATTATATAAAATATCACTTCCAAATATAAACTCTGGCCCGCCAAAATCACCGGCAACATACAGCCCTCCACTTTTATCCAACGCCATTGAGTAGGATACCGCATCATTGGTGGTACCCGCTGTCTTCATCCACCGAATATTACCAGATGTGTCGCACTTCAGCAAAATCAAATGGTTCCAGTGGACCAAATCCGTACTGTCAGAATCGAGGACAAACCTTCCCTGAAAAGTCCCGGCCATACAAACATTATTGTGTACCACGTCAATGGACATGGATGTAGGTCCAAAAGGCCAATCAGCCGCACCGGTGTTAAACCAAACCAAATGGCCTGCGGTATTCAGCTTCAGCAAAAGCCATTCGGGGTGGGCAATGGGTATGGCATCAATCGTCAAAGCTGTGCTTGTAGATGTCAATATTGCATAGTGATTGCCACGAGCATCTATTTTTATCGTCCAGACATTATCATAGCCATCTCCTCCGATGCCTTTTGTCCATATCAGGCCGCCATTGGGGCCATATTTTGCAAAAAAAACATGCCCGCTGCTTGAACTGCCTGGGATTAACAATGTTAGAGTGTCGAAATGAAACACATTGCCTGTGGTTGCACCTCCAATCACTACATTTCCCGAGTCATCGGTAGCCACGGTGGCGAGGAAAGGCCAGTCTGCATTGGTTCCAAATATTTTGGCCCACTGGATAGTACCTGAGGAATCGAACTTGGCCAGATAACCATTATAACTGTAGCTACTTGTGGCTGAAACGCTGCCGAAAACAATCATGCTGTCAAATGCAATACCCGCAAGGTAGATATTATTATCACGGTCTATTGCCAGTGTCGCTTCTGAAGATGCGCCTCGTCCGTCCGCCTTCTTAGCCCAAATGGCATTGCCAGCGGCATCGTACTTTACAAGGAACATTCCGACTTGGGTGGATGCCATACTCTTGTGCATGGTAATGGTCCCGAATGTGATTGTCGTATCGGATGTAAATCCTGAAATATAGATATTGCCTGTAGAATCGGTGGCAATTGAACTGACACCTATAGGCGCACCCAGCCCGCCACCCATTCCCTTCATCCATAGAACTGTGCCAGAGCTATCATACTTGACGAAGTAAACGCTATACCCGGTGCTTGGGTTAACAAGTGTATAGCCTCCAAAAGAAATGATATTGCTGGCATAAACACCCGCCATATAGATGTAGCCGGATACGCTAGTGGCTACACGGGGGTCATCGCTTATAATCCCTGCGCTATTCTGTCTTGCCCACTGCCAACTCTGCGCCCTCACCGGGCGGCCCTCACCTAAAATGCAAACCATCAAAACGATTAACGAAATTACATTTTTAATATATGATAATTTTAATAAAATTGTATTTAGCTCATCTGTCCTGCTATATAGTGATGAATTCAATGGCTCACTTACCATGCTTTTTGTTTCGTTCATTCTTTGTATGTCTTTTGAGTTTATATTCAATACTCTGTATCCAAATAGTCATGATAAATTTCTTCATTTTCCTGATAATAGCGACCCTGGTTTACTTGTTAAATATTTAGTATTTTATAATTTTTTGAACTTGGCAATTATTTATTTTTGCAAAATATACCCCAATGGGCCAATCATTTAAATCAACCTGAACACTTTTTTCGGATTTTTGAAAAAACTCCCATACGATTTGCCCAAGTGAGTTTGAAACAACTATACTTTCTATGGGAAATTTACTTGAAATGTTTGTAAGTACATTGGCTGGGTTCGGTTCTATAACAATTGAATTTTGTTTGGGATCAATTATGTCGGTATGCCACCCGAATTTCACTGCCCAATAGTTATAAATGCCATGGTTGCCCGATACATCACCATCATTTGACGCTGTATATCCTGCGGCAATTCCAGCCCCATCACTTATCGGCAACACGGAATAAAAAATTTCGCCTTGCGACCCACCATAGCTGTTAACCCAATCTAAACTACCGTCACCCGATAGCCTGCCGAAAAGTGCCGTTCCATCGCCAATTGCGTATGCGCAGGTTTGTCCTCCAATCAGGTATTTTCCATTTGCATCTTGCGCAGCTGAATAAATGTGTTCATATCCGCATATAAAAATACATTTGTTCCATTGCAGCGCACCATTTTTGGACAATTTCACTACCCAACCGTTTTGTCCGTTGGGACCCCACCCCGAATGTCCAGTAACATCGCCATCATTTGAATATGTCCAGCCTGTCATCAGATAACCACTGTCACTTGTCACACAAGCGAATTTTGCACCATCTTCATCGCTTCCACCTAATGATTTTTCCCATTCAATGGCACCCGCATTTGTCAATTTAACGAGCCAAAAGTCCCGCGAATAACCGTTTCCATGATGCAGAGTGACATCACCGTCACCCGAATAACTATCACCCCCCACAATAAACCCACCGTCAAAAGTTTGCGCCACGGAAGATGCTATATCATCCCCACTGCCTCCGTAGCACTTTGACCAAATAATACTGCCGGTATCCGAGAGCCTTACTACCCATACATCATAATAGCCATGATTTCCGGAGACATCCCCGTCATTTGAATTTGTATAGCCCGCAAGAACATAACCGCCATCATTGGTCTGCCCAACTGATTGAGCATAATCATGACCAGTACCACCCAGACATTTCTGCCACTGCAAAGTGCCCGTTGATGAAATTTTTATAACCCAAGCATCCCCACCTCCATGATTACCGGAAACGTCACCATTATTAGAATGGGTTGTACCTACCACCACAAACCCGCTGTCAGCAGTTTGTTGAATGTCATAGGCAACGTCTGCGCTATCGCCGCCAAAACACTTTTCCCATTGTGTGTCTCCAATCGCATTAATCTTGACCACCCAAAAATCAGCTCCTCCGCGACTCCCTTTCACGTCTCCATCACTTGATACCGCAAAACCCGCAAGGACATACCC
>CAIYJV010000375.1 GCA_903926605.1 uncultured Bacteroidota bacterium | reverse complement strand
TCCTTCAGGCCCGCAGATAAAAAGCCATGGAACGTGCCAGCAAAAGATGCCGCAGTTGCAAATCCTATTAAGTCTTCACCTGCTGCAATAGCTGCCGGCAAAGAAACTTGGGAAAAGAAGTGTGCATCTTGTCATGGTAAGACAGGATTAGGCGATGGAACTAAGGCTTCTGAGCTAAAAACAGATCCCGGAGATTTTTCAGCAGCTGCATTCCAGGGCCAGTCAGATGGGGCATTGTTCTACAAGACATCGGAAGGACGTGATGATATGCCCAGCTACAAAAAGAAAATTACTGATCCTAAAGACATTTGGAATGTAATATTATTCATGAGAACACTTAAGAAATAAGTGGTATCCGGGAGAGTCAGAATCAAAAATGACTCTCCCGGTTTTTTTTCTGACTATTCCTGTTTCATATCATTTGGCGATCCGGGCGTAAAGCCCGCCAGAGTCGCACAGGAGGAGTTTTTCCCAAAAATAAAATCTCAGAGCTATGAGCAATGAAAATTCAAAACTGGCGCGCAGGAAATTCGTAGGATGGCTGGGCGTATTCTCGGTCGGCGGACTTCTGGGTAGCAGACTACTTAAGCAAGCGAAGCCAGAACCCAAAACGGTTCGGATGCTGACACAGGATGGAAAGCTGGTAGAAGTAGATGCCGCGGTACTGAACGTCTCTAAAAAGAGAATCACAGACGACGAGCTGCAATCCTGGATAAAAAAATAAAATTTTCTGCATAGATTCAATCAAGTTATTATGGAAACGAATAATACCTCGCGCAAAGAATTCCTGACGTCGTTAGTAGCGTCGGGTCTTGCGCTAGCCGGGTGTTCCACCAAAAAAAATCCTTTCCAGCCTGCCGGCGCGGGTGCGCCTGCCGCCTCGGGTGAAAAGGTAAAATTGTTATCAGTAGACGGCGATATTATAGAAGTGGACAGGGCTTACCTGAAACCTATTCCTGAAATGCCATTTGTTTCAAACCTTGAGGAGCGTAAAGGCATTCCCGGTAAGAAATTTGTGATGGTTATAGACCTCGCCCGCTGCAAAAACCTGAAAAAATGCGAGATAGTCTGCAACAAGATGCACCATTTGCATTCTGGTGTAAGCTGGCTTAAAATATACCCGATGCAGGCAGGCGAACATACTGCACCTTACTGGCAGCCAACAACCTGTATGCATTGCGACCACCCACCCTGCGTTAAAGTTTGCCCGGTAGATGCAACTTTTAAACGTCAGGATGGAATTGTACTGATAGATGCCAACCGTTGCGTGGGCTGTAGGTTTTGTATGGCCGCATGTCCCTACTCGATCAGGGTGTTCAATTGGGAAAACCCGGACATACCTGAAGAATTGTGTGAACAGGAATATTCCTGCGAAACAAGCATACCCCAGAAAAAAGGTACCGTGGGCAAATGCGATTTCTGTCCTGATCTGATACGAAAGAGCGAGTTACCACACTGTGTCACCGCTTGTCCCAATGGAACGTTTTATTTCGGAGATCTGAATGAAGATGTGGTAACGAATGGTGCTGAAACTTTCAGGTTCTCAGACCTGATCAGGGATAAGGCTGGTTATCAGTTGATGGAAGACCTTGGCACGCACCCAAGCGTGTACTTCCTGCCACCAGTAAACCGTAATTTCTCATTCGAAAACGGACTTGAAAACGAATAGTTTATTATAAAGTGAAAACTATGGAACAGAAATTAAGCGCGGCGGACGAAAAAATTATTTCGGACCTGCTTCCTAAAAAATTCAACCGGCAAGGATACGTCTGGATCGGTATTTTGCTAGCCATCTGTGCGGTTGGGGTATTCGCCTACTATCGTCAAATAAGGTACGGTTTGGTGGTGACCGGATTAAGAGATTATGCCCTTTGGGGGTTGTACATTTCTAATTTCGTATATTTTGTAGCTGTCAGTCTGGTTGGTTCGCTGATCGCTGCTGTACTCAGGCTTTCCGGCGTGAAATGGGCAACCCCTATCACCCGGATTTCAGAAATAATTGCCTTTGCGGCAATCGTTTTTGCGGGCATCAGTATCATGCTTGATATGGGGCGTCCAGACCGGTTTTACAATCTGTTCATTTATGGACGTTTGCAATCGCCCATTATCTGGGACGTTTTGGTCATTGTCACTTACCTGTGTTTTAGTTTTATTCTTATTTACATTCCTTTGTTGCCAGACATCAGGCTGATGTTGAATCATCCGGAAAAGAATCCGAAATTCCTGAACAAGATTTACTCTTTCTTCGGGGAGTTCTGGCATGGCACCGAAGAGCAAAAGGCCATAAGAAACAAGGCCGTGGGCGTGCTTACCATTGGTATAGTACCAGCCGCGTTCTGTATCATTTCTGTAGATGCCTGGCTTTTTGCTACCACTTACCGGCCCGGTTGGGATGCTACCAGCTCTGAGGCTTATTTTATTTCCGGCGCATTTCTGGTAGGCTGTGGTAGTGTGGTAGTGGCCATGTATGTTTTCAGGAAATACTATGGTTTGGAAAAGTACCTCACAGATTCGCATTTCGACAAAATGGGCAAAATTCTGGCCTTGCTGGCTGTGTTGTATGTGTACTTCAATATTACAGAGTACATGATCCCCTTCTTTAAGTTGAAAAATTCTGAAGAGGCATACCTGAATAGCCTGTTGTTGGGCCATTTCGCGCCGGTTTTCTGGTTTGCGATCCTGATTGGTATGATAATCCCTATCTGTATTTTGGTTTTCAAAAAAGGCAGGACACCACTTCCTATGTTTATTACGGGTATTATGGTAGTAATTGGCGCATGGATAAAAAGGTACCTTATTGTACCACCCACACTGTTGCACCCGTTTCTGCCCATGCATAATGTACCCAAGAATTATACCACTTATGTTCCAACGTGGGAAGAATGGGCAATTTCCATGGCGACTATCGCAGGTACTTTGCTTATTGTAACCTTGTTTACAAGGATATTTCCGATCATTCCAATCAACGAACTAATAGAAGAACGTCATGAAAAAGATAATCAATAAAATAAATTTTGCCGCTCTGCTTCTTTTGGCCGGCACGGGTTCCGTGTTAGCGCAGGAAGCAAAAAAATCTCCGTTGTCGGTAAGTGTCGGATATCATCTGGTAAATAATCAGGCCCAGTTTGTGGTGGCTACGCTCAAAACAAAGGTAGAAAGGCGGTTTATGCCGGCTGAAGACGTGGAGGTGAAATTCTATCTCGATAAAGATTCGGCTTCCGGTGGGGTATTCCTCGGCAAGGGTAAGTCCAACACAAGAGGGCGAGTATCTATGGCGATAGCTCCCACCGCACAGAATGCATGGAAGGCATCTGCCGACCATAAGATTGTAGCCATGACTGCTAAAACCGACAAATATAATGAGACCAGCACGGAAGGTTCCGTGATAAAAACGAGAGTTACGCTGGATACGGCTGAAGAAAAGGGCGTAAAGATGACTTTTGAGGAATGGAAAGGCGACAAATGGTCTCCGGTACCCGGTGTTGAATTTAAACTGGGTATTAAGCGTCTGCTTTCTGACCTGAATATAAGTGAAACCGAAACCTATGTCACCGATTCGCTGGGACAGGTAGCAGGCACGTTTAAGCGCGAAAAGTTGCCTGGAGATGAACATAGCAACATTGTTCTGGTGGCTAAGTTTGATGATAACGACACCTGGGGTTCGCTGAGGTTTGAAAAGACTGTGCCTTGGGGCGTAGTTACTAAGAAAGAAGGTGGCGCTATAGGCAGGGAATTGTGGGGTGGGCGGTTTCATAGTCCCTGGTGGCTGATCGCTTTTACTTATTCGATCATCATCGGCGTCTGGGGAACCGTATTCTACCTGATTTACATGATCCTGAAAATCAGGACAATCGGAAAATCAATATCCAAAAAGAAATAGTCATCGTGTTTGGTTTGTTTTAAAAGGGTGTCTCCTCAATTGAGACACCCTTTTTGCTTTCTGTAAAGACAAACTTGATATCCAGCCAGTACAGATCAATGTATGCAAAGCGCACTAAATTAACCACAATGGTTTTCTTGAGGTCTGTGAGCAGGAAAGATAGTAAGAACGATGCTTGATTTGCGGACAGATCAAAGTAGGAACGCCGTGTTCATTTCTGGTATAAAATGAGGCCATAACCAGGCACTCTATATCCTTGTTTAACATCATTTTATGTGCCAATCAGCAGCCAAACATCCGGGTCTGTATTCCTGATGCCAACTCATATTTAGTCGTGAAATTTGCACGGAGCGTGCATTTATTCTGTTTATCGGTTATGGTAAATACCACCCCTCGGATTTCCCACAGAGGGCGGTCTTTAGTGGACCGTTTTCTTGGCCGTGATCAACACACATTGTAGAAACGAACGCCCGCTCACCGTTGAGATGGCCAGGTCGTCTTTTGTGCTTGATGCAGGTGGATGTCCGCGTAAGGCTGGGGATAGGAGATAGTTGTGCAGAAGGATTTCATCTGAAAGGCAGCACTGAAAGTGGAATGGGGGATTTGCTGAAAAAAGTTCAAGAAATGCCCGTTTGTCCATAGCCATGACCTTCAGGTCGTCGTGGCAAAGAAAAAGAGGCTTTTGGGAGGCACGGCAAAGCAATGAACAATGTAAAAGGAATGAGTAAAAGCCAGATCCAGTCCGCTTTGTAAAGAACATCTCTCTGATTCCGGGCTAAAAAAAACATCAAAACCCGGTCAGGATTTTGATGTTTCTAAAACGGATTCGTCTTGCAATCCAGTTTTGGTGTTCCTTTAGTGTTTCAACAAATCATCTATGTCTGTTTGTTTGTTGTAGCTCTTGTCTTTGAAGTTGCCACCCATAATCAGCGGGTGTTGGCTTTCGTCCACACGACCGTCTTTATACACAGTTACGATAATATAGACCAAATAAAACAAGATGCCCCAGACGGTTGCCAAAATGGTGTAGGCTACAAACATAAGCCATAGCGGACTTTCCAGTCTGCGTGCATAAAGCGAACGCTCATTGAAGTAAGAATTGTCGAACACAAATTTGGTACCCCAGGGGGCCTTCTTTTCTATTCTTAGATTTCCGTAGGTTTCATTGTCTTCGGTTTTAGCCACGAGTACCACATAGCCTAGAGAATCGCCGGGGATTCCCAGTCTTTTGTACTCTGTAGTAACAGAACCAGTAGAGTCTGTGGTGAATGCTGATTCTTCGTTAATGCCAATGTCTGCACCCAGGCGTTTCAGACCTATTTTCACCTCTACGCCCTTAACTGGAACTTCTTCAGCACCCTTCAGTTCTTTTACAGTCACCTTTACGTTTTTGTCGTCGGCTGTATCTATGTAGATGCGGGCCTTTGTAATAGGCAACTCGTTGTTGGAGGCATCATATTCCTTAGACTCTTTGGTGTCTGCAATAAACTTGTGTGCATCGCCGGTAGACCAGGGGTCTTTTAAAGAAGCAGGTAACGGTAAGACTCCTTCGCCGAAGTAGTTAGTTACCACCTTGCCTATTTCGCATCCCGCACTGTCTTTGTCAAGCAGCAGTCTCACTTCCAGACCCTTCACATTTACCACTTTCTTGTCTATTTTGGTTCTGACCTTTACAGATATGTAAGGCACTTTATTATTTACCAAAAGATAGTTAATCTTGACAATCAGCGGTTTTTTGGCCGGTTCATCCTGGGCGAACGAATGCAAACTGGCAACGAGTGCCACGAGCAGGAAAGCCAGGGATCTAGTGGTGTTCAGTATTTTTTTCATGTGCTTCATGTATAGTTTCATGAATGGGGATGATTGGAAATAAGCGGGCAAAAATGGTGATGATCAGCAGTGCGCCTGCCAGCGAGCCGAATGCGATAGACCATTCCGCCCAGCTGGGTACGTAATGCTTAAAGCTTTCAGGAACGTCGTGCATCGGCAGGAACGGACTAAGCAACGTTGGTGTTACGATAAGGTAACGCTTTATCCATGCTCCCACAACCACCATGACTCCGGCTACGAACGCAGGAAACGGCTTGCGACCCCAGGGCGTGACAAGGATGATGATGGGAATAACCATACCTGTAATAATAGCAAACCAGAATATTCCCGAAAAGTCGCCCACGAAAAGTGATAATAGAAATTCCTCTTCTGGTTTTTTCATCTTAAATGCGGGAACCAGATACTCGTTTACGTTAAAGTAGCCGTACAGACCTGCCAGCATTACCACTATACGTCCCAATTTGTCGAAATGGACATGGGTGATATAATCTTCAAGATGGTAAATATGGCGAAATACATAGGTGGCTACCATTACCGCTCCCGAACCAACCAAAAACGCACCAGAGATAAAGTATGCCCCGAAGTTGGAGCTATCCCATCCTGCCCGGTAGGTAGTGGCGAAGAGCCATGAAGTAACCGTGTGAATGGAGAATGCAACCGGGACGATGGTGATACAAAGTATGTTGATACCGCGATTCACCAGTTTTTCCTGCAGCGGTGAGCCTGTCCAGAAAGACCCCATAAAACAATACATTTTATGAAGTATTCTTTTTTCAGGATCATGCTTGGTACGCGCGATCAAGATCTTCAAATCGGGAAGTAAGGGCAAATAAAGCAAAAGACAACTTATTATCAAATAAGTGCTAATTACCAACACGTCCCAGATAATCGGCGATTGAAGGCGACCATGAATGAACAAATTGTAAAATCGTTCGGGTCGTCCCATATCTACAATGATGATGAGACCCGCAAACGAGATCGCCGATACGGCGATAATCTCTGCTATCCTGGTGATAGGGGTACACCAGTGTGCGCCGGCAAGGCGTAGCACCGCGGTGATAAGTGACCCTACCAGACTGATAGCGACGAAAAATACGAAGTTAGAAATGTAAATACCCCAGGATGCATAGTCCCTCAGTGATGTAACACAAAGGCCTAGTCGTAGCTGCTGAATATAGGCGAACAAGCCCAGACAGCAAACCAGCACCAATACGGTGAGCCACATGATACCTAATTTGTCAAATGGCCTGGGCATGAGGTCCCGGGTTATTTTTTCGTCACTTTCTGAAAATAAATTTTTCACAATGGCTTATTTATTTTGTAAAAAATGATGTTTAGCTTTTTTCACTCGTCGGCAGACCCTTCTCGAACGGGAAGTTACGGTTCACCGGAGGCAGGTAGTACACACTCGGTTTTGTACCTAATTCCTCCATCAACCTGTAACCGGCCTTGTCCTTGATCAGATCGCTGAAACGGAATGATTCGGCACCGTTGGTTACTGAATCTTCGTTCAGATCGCCGAAGAAATAAACACCGTTGGGGCAACCGGTAACGCAATGAGGCAGTTTGTTCTGACGATACATATCGGGGCAGAAGTCGCATTTTCCTACCGTTCCCAGGCGCTGCGGCGTGCTCGATTCGCACGAATACGGCTTGCAGGCCTCTTCTTCGGTAATTTCCGGCTTGTTCCAGTTAAATATTCTCGCGGAATACGGACAAGCCGCCATACAAAAGCGACATCCTACACAACGCGTATTATCAATCAGTACTATTCCGTCTTCTCTTTTAAAGGTAGCGTCCACCGGACAAACCTTTACGCAGGGTGGGGCATCGCAGTGCATACAGTTGGTAGGCTGCCAGAAAGGAGCCCCGTTTTCGGACTCTTTCATGGGGTATACATGTATCCAGTTTTGTCCGCTATGCATCTGGTGGGCGGCGTTGCACATTTTCTGGCAGTTTTTAACGGCTTTGCATCTGGCAAGGTCAATAACCATGACAAATTTTTTGCCGTCTATTCCCACACGTTCCCTGTCGTTAGATACAGGTGGGATGTCCGGTACGGGCTTCAGGCAGGAACTGTCCATCTCGACGATTTCACCGTCTACCGATAACAATTTCACCTTTTTCCCGGTGGGACCACCTTCACCCGAAACTCCTTCGAAGGGGTTTTCCTTTTTTGTGCTACAACCTGTAACCGCCAATCCTGCTGTAACCAGGGCCGCAAGAAATTGTTTGCGGGACGTACTATTTTCACTCATTAGTGTAGTTTTTTTGTACTAACGACTTTTTTTTCTTTTTATCCAGTTCTGCAGTTCTTCGTCAGTTATCCTGGTCCTTTTATTCTGGATCATGCTTTCGTCTACCTCTACCAGTTTTCCTTCCT
>CAIYJV010000374.1 GCA_903926605.1 uncultured Bacteroidota bacterium | reverse complement strand
ATTAACCAAACTTTGTTTACCTTTAGGTACGCTGGCAACAAAATGACAACATCACGTGTGGCTGGTTATTCCATTTTTACAACTCCCCGCCGTAAAAAATAGTGATAATCGCCGCGCTTGAGGTTTGTGGCATTGGAAAAGAAAAATAACTTCATTCGCCCACTCACATTTGCCGCAATAGATTTACACACTACTAAAATGAATTGCTTTGGATTTTATTGATTTTGATTTTGACGATACCCTGATGGAGGGTGTGGAAGCCATGGGCTATAAAACGGCCACACCCGTTCAGGAACAGGTTATTCCTGCCGTACTGGCTGGCAAGGATATTATTGCCGCTGCGCAGACCGGTACGGGTAAAACCGCAGCCTTCCTGTTGCCGCTTTTGCAAAAACTGATTACAGAACCGCACGACCACCATAAGATAAATGCCATGATCATCGTGCCCACGCGCGAGCTGGCACTGCAGATATCTCAGGCGCTGGAAGGAATTTCCTATTTCACCAGCGTCAGTTCCATTGCTGTATATGGCGGTGGCAGTGGAGATCTGTTTGCCGCAGAGCGCAAGGCTCTTACCAATGGTGTGGACATTGTGATTTGTACACCCGGCAGAATGATATCCCACCTCACATTGGGTTATGTCAAGTTCGACGGGTTGAAATACCTGATCCTCGATGAGGCCGACCGTATGCTCGACATGGGTTTCTTCGACGATATCGTTCGTATCACGTCGGGTATGCCAAAGGAGCGGCAAAACCTCATGTTTTCTGCCACCATGCCTCCTGCCATACGCAAGCTGGCGCACACTATTTTGCGCAATCCGCTCGAGGTGAACATTGCTATTTCAAAGCCTCCTGAGCAAATTGTTCAGGAAGTGTTCATTGTATACGAAAACCAGAAACTTCCGCTGCTCAAACTACTGCTTAAAGAGAGCGATTATGGAAGTGTTGTGGTGTTTTGCTCCAGTAAGCTGAGTGTGAAAATGCTCGCCGAAGACCTGCGCCGGGCCCGCTTTTCGGTAGATCAGATACAGAGCGATCTGGAGCAGTCTGTGCGGGAGCAAGTGTTGCTCAATTTTAAGAATCGTAAACTGCGCATTCTTGTGGCTACCGATATCATCAGCAGGGGTATAGATATTGAGGACATAGACCTCGTGGTAAACTACGACGTGCCCCACGACGGAGAGGACTATGTGCATCGTATCGGCCGCACTGCCCGGGCCTCTACAAGGGGTACCGCATTTACCTTTGTGACCGAAAAAGACTATTTCAAGTTCGAGCGCATCGAAAAGTTGCTGGAGAAGACCATTACCCGCCACCCCATACCCGAAGAACTTGGTCCGACACCACAACCATCGGGACTGAAAAAATCGGCACCGCCTAAAAAAAGGTATGGAGGAAAGAAGAAGTTTAAATAATGTGTTATTAGCTTGTTTGTAGCTAATTAAGGGTTGGATAAAAATTGCATTTCACAGATAATATAGTTTATTTGTGAAATGCAATTTTTCTTTTGTGCCCACACTGTTTCTATAGCCGGAGCGGGCATCCTCTTGCCTGCTGGTTCAAATGTTACTTAAACATTAATTTAATGTTAAGGGAAGGATAAAAAAATTTGCATTGTTGTTAAGGGTTTTATAAATTTACGAAATATTCGTTCAGCGGCTGTTAGGTTTCTGGCGGATAATTTTTTACAAATCACTAAAAAACAACGCGAATGAAAAAGAACTTACTGATGTTATTTGCATTGCTCATTGCGTGTACGCAATTTGCTTTTGCCCAGAACAGGCATGTTCGTGGAAAGGTCCTTGACGAGAAAGGTCAGGGCTTGCCGGGAGCGGGTGTGGTTATCAAAAACACCTCTATCGGTACAGTCACAGATGGTGACGGTAATTTTGATATTGATATGCCGCCTGGCGACAATATGCTGGTGGTAAAAGCGACTGGTTATTCAGATCAGAATGTGGAAGCCAAAGAAGGTGGTGTAGTAGTGAATTTGAAACTGGACATAAAAGAATTGCATGAAACAGTAGTAACCGCGTTGGGTATAAAAAGAGAAGCAAAATCTCTGGCTTATGCAACGCAAACAGTGGGCGGAGACCAGATGAACAAATCGGGTAGCGGTAATGCGCTGGCTGAGTTGGATGGCAAGGTTTCCGGTCTCAACGTGATCAATAGCTCAGGTGACCCGGGTTCAGGTACGTTTGTGAACCTTCGTGGTATCACTTCTCTTACCGGAGACAATTCACCATTGATTGTTGTGGATGGTATTCCAATAGACAACTCTATCAACAACTTCGACCCAACCGGACAGGGTTTTGCAGCCGGTGGCTCAAACGGTAACCTTACGGGTGGTTCGCAACCCACCAACCGTGGTCTGGATATGAACCCCAACGACATCGAAAGCATCAGTGTACTGAAAGGACCGGC
The DNA here is from genome assembly GCA_903926605.1 of uncultured Bacteroidota bacterium. Classification (GTDB taxonomy): domain Bacteria; phylum Bacteroidota; class Bacteroidia; order Chitinophagales; family Chitinophagaceae; genus CAIYTT01. The sequence continues at coordinate 4,608 of CAIYJV010000374.1, read as the reverse complement.
AGCAACCGCTCTTTATGGTATCAAGGCTGCAAGCGGTGCGCTCATAATTACTACCAAAAAAGGTAATGGCGGTGGCGAACGTGGTGTACACGTTTCGGTTAACTCTTCATCCTCTGTGGAACAGGCAAACAAATTTCCAGAGTTACAGAATCAGTGGTCACAGGGCACCGGCGACGTATATAAGTTCGGAAACAGGGTAACCTGGGGTGCCGCGATGGATACATTAGCTTATGACGGTGTTAAGAACATTTATTCTCCCAATGGTAATATAGTGAGAAAGGCAGATGCACCCGCTGGTGCCAAGGCTGTTACACCTTTTAATCCGTTTGACTTTTTTGTAAATGGTTTTACAAAGAACAACAACGTATCCGTATCGGGTGGAGATGAAAAAAATTCTTTCCGTCTTTCGCTTGGTAATCTTACACAGACTGGAATCATCCCTAAATCCAAATACGAAAAAACCACAGCCAGCATATCAGGCCAGTCTGCAATTAATGATCGTATGACACTCGCGGGTAGTGCAACCTACATTAATTCAGGCAACGACAAGATACAGCAGGGATCCAACACCTCCGGTGTGATGCTGGGACTGTTGCGTACTCCTCCGAGTTTCGACAACTCTTATGGCATTTCTAACGCGGCCTATAGTAGCGATGCCTCGGCTTACCTCTATCCCGATGGTGGTCAGCGTAACTACCGTAATGGCGCCGGGTATGACAACCCATACTGGACCGTTAACCGCAACCCATCGCACGATGATTTGAACCGTGTGTTCGGATACGCACAGGTAAGTTATAAGATCAATGATTGGATGGACGCAACCTATCGCCTCGGTGCGGACGTGTATACACAGAACTCAAAACAGGCATACGATCTTCATTCACTGGCGATGGGTGGTGCAGGTGAGATCAACATGATCGAGTACAATAACAATCAGGTGAATTCAGATCTGATGGTGAATATGCACAAAACATTCAATAGTGATTTCAGCGGTACCTTGCTGGTGGGAGAAAACAACTTCCAGCAAACCAGTATCGTACGTTTTGCCCAAGGCACAAACTTACTGATTCCAGACTTTCTCGATATGTCTAACGCAGTAAATGTGCAATCAAACGAAAGTGAAGCAACTGTTCGCAGAATGGCATGGTACGCGCAGGCAACAGGTGATTATAAAAACATGCTGTATCTGACGCTTACTGGTCGTGACGAAACTTCTTCAACGCTACCAGCTAATGCCAATAACTTCTTCTATCCTTCTGCAGGTTTGTCATTTATCTTTACGGAGCCACTGAAACTTTCCGGCAGCAAATATTTGTCTTTTGGTAAAATTCGTCTTTCCTACGCCGGCGTAGGTAAAGACGCTCCTGCTCAGTCTCTTCAGACCTACCTTAAGACAGCAAATATTATTGACGGATTTACATCTGGTTTGACTTGGCCGATGAACGGAGTCGCTGGATATCAGCTTTCTTCGGTTACTTCCGTTATGGGTAATGCTTCTTTGAAGCCAGAACAGACCAATTCTTTTGAAGCAGGTACTGACCTTTCGTTTTTCCACAATGCAGTTAGTTTGAGTGCTACCTATTACAATAGCACTACCAATCAGGCTATCATCAGCGTTCCAATTTCCTATGCTTCCGGTTTTGGGGCACAGGTAATGAATGCCGCACAGATCAACAACCACGGTTTGGAACTTACACTGAGTACAACACCCGTAAATACCAAGTATGGTTTAAGGTGGGATCTGAATTTTAATTGGAGCAAAAACGTGAATAAAGTCGCTCAATTGGCTCCTGGAGTTGATTACCTCACCGTTGCAGGTTTTACTGGTGGTTCAATTGTTGACGTAGCTGGCCAACCAGCAGGATTGATTTATGGTACCCGTTATCAGCGTGATCCGAAAACAGGGCAAGTCATAATTAATGACGACAAGTCTGATCCTGGATATGGTCTTCCTTTAGTGAATCCCAATGCTATGGACACCATTATTGGCAACACAAACCCCAAATGGATCGGTTCTATGATCAGTAATTTGTCCTACAAAGGATTTACGTTGGGCTTCCAGATCGCTGTACGTTACGGTGGTCAGATGTGGGATGGTACCCGTGGTGCAATAGACTATTTCGGTACCGGAGCCGATACTAAGAATCGCAATGATTCTACCGTATTCAGCGGTATCGGAGGTCACTATGATGCTAACGGTGCGCTCGTAAGCAGCGGCAAACAAAATGCTGCTTATGGCTATACCAATCAGTACTACTGGCAGAATGTAGGTAACAGCTTTACCGGCCCAACGGAGACTACAGTTGAAGATGCATCCTTTATCAAACTGCGTCAGTTAAGTCTTACTTATGCGTTCCCGCAGTCTATGATTCAGAAGGCACACCTCAAACAACTTTCTTTGAGCGTGTTTATGAGTAATATCATTCTGTGGACAAAGTACAAGGGTGTTGATCCGGAAACAAGCCTTGCAGGTCCTGCAAATGGACAGGGTTTGGATTATTTCAACAACCCGAGCTCCAAATCTTATGGAATCAGGATCAATCTTGGCCTTTAAGCAAAACTCATTAGTTAACGACTAAAAAAGACAATTTATGAAAAGAATAAAATTATCAGTAATAATGGCCGCGAGCGTGGCGCTGCTGTTCAGCGCGTCCTGCAAAAAGGAGTACTTCACCAGCGCAAACAAGAATCCAAACTCTCCGGATTGGGTTCAGCCTACTTTGTATCTGCCCACGGTTGAAGGTTCGCTCGCCTATACGCAAGGAGGTGACCTTTCTCGTTTCGCTTCAATGTTCACACAGCAAACAAACGGTCTATACCGTCAGTCTGGCGCTTATATGAATTTTGTGTTCAGCGCTCAGGATGTGGACAATTTATGGGGCAACTTGTATACATCAGTTATGAATAATGATCATGTAATGATGCACGAGTCCGATTCCCTTCAGTGCACTACGTACTCAGGTATTTCCAGGGTGCTCATGGCATATTCGTTAATGCTTACGGTAGATAATTTTGGAAGTGTGCCTTATTCTCAAGCGTTTATGGGCGCGTCAAACCTGCAGCCCGTTTATGACGATGACGCAACGCTTTATGCCCGGATATTGACGATGTGTGATTCCGCTATCTTTCTTCTTGGGATGACTGATCCAGGTGCTTATACCCCCGGCAGCGAAGATGCTATCTTTGGCGGTGATCCAACATTGTGGACAAAATTTGCACATGCTGTTAAGGCGAGGGCATATATTCATCAGAGCAAAAACAATGCAGCAATGGCCACACTCGCTTTAAATGAAATAGCTCAGTCCTTCGCGTCCAATAAAGAAAGCGCGATTTACAAGGGCTTTGGAACAGCCTCGACTGCAAATAGCCCTTGGTACCAGTTTACAAACCAACGTGGCGATATCAGTTTTACTTCGTCTACGCTGGCTTCAGCTATGCTAACGAACAATGATCCTCGATTCGTTTCCCTTTTTGATACCACATATTACAAAGGATGGGGAAATGACGATGCTGCTCCCTATTATAGTGGTTTCGCAGGAGACGGCAGCGAAACAGTGGAGCTTATCACTTACGAAGAGCTGCAGTTCATAGCTGCTGAGGCTACTATCACTAAGGGTGGTTCAGTTGCCGATGCGCAAACATTTTATCAAGCTGGTATTAACGCAAGCATGACCAAACTGGGCATTGATACGGCCTCAATAAATTCATACATTGCGACCAATGGTACGCTTTCGGCTGGAACTGCTTTGGCATCCATTTGTCACGAAGAATGGGTAGCTTTATTCCTCAACCCCGAAGTGTGGACTATGTATCGCCGTACTGGTCTGCCAGCGCTTACTGCTCCGGCAACTGCGTCGTCTAGCAATATTCCACGCAGGCTGTTGTATCCTCAATCAGAAAGTTCTTACAACAAAAAACACGTACCGGCAGGTTCTACAATGTACAGTCCCAAGGTTTTCTGGGATAAATAATTGTAGATGTCGATTTTTTTAAAAGTTCAGGCTGCCATCTGGCAGCCTGAACTTTTTTATGCTTATCCACTTCTGATTTCGAATTGGGACTGCTACCCAATTCCCCCTTTCGAAAGGGGCAAGGGGGATGTAGTAATCTTGCACACCAGCCCCCCCCGCACCCAAACAACCCACCGGGAAACTCCCCGCCTGCCAAGGAGGGGCCGATGGAACAAAGTGCGCAGCCTTTGTTTCATCGGGGGTGGTCGCCGTCGGGAAATGTTCCAGAGCTCCATCCCAAGCACCCCACCGCCAGCTCCCCGCCTGCCAAGGAGGGGCCGACGGAAACAAAGCGTGCAGCCTTTGTTTCATCGGGGGTGGGTCGCCGCCGGGAAATGTTCCGGAGCTCCACCCCAAGCACCCCCGGTCAAACAATTGCCTGTCTGAACTGGGATTCTTGAGATTGTTGGGATTGGTTTCACCACCAAACAACCCACCGGCAAGCTCCCCGCCTGCCAAGGAGGGGCCGATGAAACAAAACGCGCAGCCTTTGTTCCATCGGGGGTGGTCGCCGTCGGGAAATGTTCCAGAGCTCCATCCCAAGCACCCCGGTCAAACAATTGCCTGTCTGAACTGGGATTCTTGAGATGGTTGGGAT
>CAIYJV010000373.1 GCA_903926605.1 uncultured Bacteroidota bacterium | reverse complement strand
GAAAAAGAAATCCTCCTGGGTAGGATAGTCGGGCCAAATATCTTCGATGCCCTCATAAATCTCACCTTCGTCGTCTAGTTCCTGCAGGTTCTCAACCACCTCCAGTGGTGCACCGGAACGAATAGCGTAGTCAATCAATTCGTCCTTTGTAGCGGGCCAGGGTGCGTCTTCCAGATGGGACGCAAGTTCAAGTGTCCAAAACATATTAAAAATTATTTATTTTTTTGTCGATTTCCGCAAATGTAAGGTAAAATTCAAAACAAAAAATCTTTTTGACTTTTCATTTAGATTAAGAATAAACAGCAGGGTTTAAATGCTGTGTTTCGAGTAGTACTGCCGACTTTGAGGTATTGCCGGACTTGGTGCCGATTGGCGGACAAATATTTTGTTACTTTGCCCACAATAAAGGCCACATGCTACAAGCGACCCATTTGTTGAAAAAATATGCCGCCATCTGCGTGGTAAACGATGTTTCGCTTACGGTGAACAAAAGCGAACTAGTATCCATTGTCGGGCCATCAGGCGCGGGCAAAAGCACGCTGCTACACCTGATAGGCGGCCTTGACAAACCTGATAGTGGCAAAGTGCTGATAGACAATACAGATTTTATTTCGCTGCCATCGCGCAAACAGGCCCGTTTCAGAAATGACCATATAGGATTTGTGTTTCAATTTCATCACCTCTTACCCGAATTCAGCGCCATAGAAAATGTGGCCATACCCTTATGGATAAAGGGAACCGGGCGTAAAAGCGGTCTGGAGCAGGCAGCTGCGATACTGGAACTCGTTGGACTGGGAAACCGCGTGGAGCACAAACCTTCGGAACTTTCGGGCGGCGAACAGCAGCGGGTCGCCATTGCCCGTGCTCTGGTAAACAAGCCTTCCGTGATCATGGCCGATGAACCTACAGGAAACCTGGACACTGCAAACGCCCACGCCGTACACCAGTTATTTGTAGGCCTGCGAGAGAAACTGGGTCAGACTTTTGTGATCGTGACCCACAACGATGCGCTAGCATCTATGACAGACCGCACGCTTACCATGCGCGATGGCCAGATTGTGGACGAACGTATGAATAACTGAGGTGCGTTTGCGCTGCCCTCAGCTTTCCGGGTAAAGTCATTCCCTTATTAATGTAAATTCCGTATTTTTGGTATTGCCTGTACCTGAATAAATAAACGCCATGCCTGTCGAAGAAAAATTTGAGCAACTACGGACTTTCTACAAACAAATTCTGCCAACACTTACAACCGAAGGCTGGGCTTTTACGGAATCACTTCTTTCCGTTCGTCAGGTAAAAAAAAGAGAATTTATTGTTCGCCAGGGCGCTGTATGCAACCATATTTCATTTGTAAATAAGGGTTTGGTCAAAATGTCGTACATGACGGAGGATAAAGAGAAAATCATCAGTTTTTGCAACGAAGGGAACTATATCTCTGACTATCATAGTTTCCTCACTCGAAAGCCGTCCATGCTCTATATACAGGCACTGGAAGATACCGAACTGGTAGAAACCCAATATGACAATCTGCAATTACTCTACAAGAAAGTTCCAGAGGCAAATTTACTGGGCAGGCTTATCGCAGAACAGCTTTTCATCATGATGTCCGAAAGCGATATGACCGCAAAACAAGAGACCCTGGAAACCCGCTACCTACTACTGATTAAAGACCAGCCCTGGCTTTTGCAACGGGTACCACAATATATGATCGCTTCATATCTGGGCATTACGCCCGAGGCTTTCAGCCGTATCAAGGCCCGTCTGGTGAAACAAAAAGTTGCAGCCTGACAAGGCCCGAAAAGCCAAAATGTGTTTTTATTGATCCCGGTTAAGAAATCTGCGGAAGGCTGTATTCTTGATTTGGGTTAATGGCAGATAAATTTCTGAGTCGCAATTTTGTGCCATAAATACGACTTATGAAAAAACTCAACTTTCTGCTTACAGCCTTATTTTGGCCCGTACTGATGATGGCGCAGACACAAACTGTAGCCGGCAATATTTATGACGAAGCATCGCGAGCAGCATTGCCCGGCGCTATTGTTACCATCCTGAATTCAAGTCCCGAACGAGGCGCGGTTACCGATGAAACCGGCCGTTTCAGGATAGACAGCGTTGCAATAGGACGGAGGTCTTTTAAAATCACCTACTTGTCTTATGAAACCAAAGTATTGAGTGATATAGAAGTAACAGCCGGAAAAGAAGTAAACCTGAACATTGGCTTGCAGGAAGCCCTGCACACACTACAGGAGGTTACGGTAACCTACGACAAGAGCAAGGACAAAAACCACACTATAAACGATATGGCCACGGTAAGCGCCCGTTCGTTCAATATTGACGAAACAAACAGGTATGCCGGTTCGCTTAACGACCCCTCGCGCATGGCTGCCAACTTTGCCGGAATTGTAGCCGGCAACGACACCCGCAATGATATTGTGGTGCGTGGCAACTCGCCAACAGGTATGTTGTGGAACATAGACGGCCTGAATACCCCTAACCCCAACCATTTCGGCGCACTGAACAGTACGGGAGGACCAGTGAGCATGATCAACAACAACAATATTGACAAATCGGACTTTTTTACCGGTGCGTTTCCAGCACAGTACGGCAACTCATTAGCCGGTGTTTTTGACCTCCGGCTGCGTGACGGTAACAGAGACAAACCAGAATATGTAGCACAGATAGGGTTTAACGGATTTGAATTTGGAGCTGAAGGCCCCATCGGCAAAAACAAAAACACTACCTACCTTATCAACTACCGCTACAGCACCCTTGCCGTATTCAAAACCATTAACCTAAACCTTGGCACAGGCACTTCTGTGCCTCTTTATCAGGACATTAACTACAAGATCACCTCTCATATAAACAAAAAAACAAAACTTACTTTGTTTGGAATTGCTGGTTCCAGCAGTATAGATTTCCTAGGCAAGGATGTGGATACGTCCAAACCCGACCTGTATTCCGGCAACAACCAGTTTCAGAACATGTACACCAAATACTACAGTACTATTACGGGCGCTTCTGTAGATTACCAAATATCGCCCAGTACCTCAACCCGACTGGTTGCCGGATTGTGTACTACATCGGAACTATACAGTCTGGACTCGATCTCCAATCTCAATGGAAACACGTATCCTTCTCAGTATGCGAAATTCAACACCAATAAAATATCGGTGTCTTGGACGCTGTTGCACAAGTTCAGCGCCAAAGACAACCTTCAGGCCGGCGCCAGCTACGACAATACCGGATTCAATTTGCTGAACAGGGAAATGTACCCTAACCTTCCAGACCTCGTGCATGTTGACCAAAACGGCAGTATGGGACTGGCCCAGGCATACGCGCAGTGGAAGCACAGATTCAGTAAATCCCTTGCGCTTACAGGCGGGTTGCACTTTCAGTACCTTGGGCTGAATGGTTCTAATGTTGTCGAACCACGGGCCGGCCTTCGTTACACGCTCAACTCCCGCCATTCTTTCAGTCTGGGCTATGGTATGCACGATCAGGAACAGGAAATATACTCTTATTTCGTTCAGACGCCGACTTCTACAGGCACCATTTTCACCAATAAAAACCTCGGTTTCACACGGAGTAATCATTTTGTAGCATCCTACGACCTGAACATTACCAGCAACACACGCCTTAAAATTGAAACTTACTACCAGTACCTTGACAAAGTGCCGGTTACCGATTTCCTGTCTACATATTCGGCCATAAACTATGGTATCAGTTTTGCACCACCTAACCAAGACTACCTTACAAACAAGGGGACGGGTTACAACCGTGGCGCAGAACTGACGTTAGAACACTTCCTTACCAAGGGTTTCTATTTTCTGATTACCGCATCCTATATAGATTCCCGCTACAAGGGCTCGGACGGCATCGAACACAATACGGCATTTAATACGGGCTACGTCCTCAACATGCTGGCAGGAAAAGAATTTAAACTACGTAAGGAAGGGAATAAACTTGGCATCAATATTAAGTTTTCCTCCATTGGTGGACGCTACCTCACACCGCTGGATCTGACAGCCTCGCAGCTTGCTGGCTCGGCAATTTATGACGATACGAAAGCCTTCTCCGAGAAATTGCCGGACTACTTCCGTGCCGACCTTCGCATTTCGTATAAAAAGGAACTTAAAAAGAGTACGATGGAATTTGCCATGGAGCTGGAAAATTTCACCAATCACAACAACATCTTCGACCAGACCTACAACAAAAAGACCAACAAAATTGCGAACAACTACCAACAAGGATTTTTTCCGGTACCGTTATTCCGGTACACATTCTGATAATGTTTGATGGCAATGCGGAATTTGTCGAGTTTTGAATAATGAAAGCCAGTACGAATATCAACCTACCGGCTTTCACTATTAAAAAAAACATACCGGGTGAATACACGGTTTGGCTTTTTGCAACTTACTCGGCTGAACGCAGGATTAAATGAATATCCTCCATTCACAAAAATTTACAAAACACATATCCGCAATAAATCTGCATTTCTAAATTTTGTTTTTTACTTTTACAGCAAATTATTAAGAGGAATTTTTGTCAAATTCAT
>CAIYJV010000372.1 GCA_903926605.1 uncultured Bacteroidota bacterium | reverse complement strand
TGCTATTGCTTTAAAGAGTGCGTCCACCTGTTTCAATTCCCTTTTTACATTGTAATTCCTCGCTTTTTTGGTCGGTCCGGTTTTTTTCATACCGGCACTTTACAGAATCTGAAATAAAAGTCAAGCTGTATATAACGTCATCAGTTTTCCCCAAAAGTTGCCCAAAGTGTCTATTTCTCCTGTCTTACCAACTTTTATCACGACTGATATGTTGTAAGCATGGCAGCAAAGTTTTCACATCTTGGATACAAACTGAAACTCCACCGCACTCTGATGCGGTTTTCGATCCGTGAAGCTGCGGAAATGATAGACATAAGTCCAAGTCGGTTGAGCCAATGGGAACGTGGCATTCGTAAGCCAGGCATTGAAAGTTTAGTGAAGCTCGCAGTTTTGTATAAGGTCATGATTGATGACATTGTGCTTGATCTCCGGCGCAATACCACCAGAAAGTTCGATAAGAAATTTGCAGAAGTGGAAAACGATTGCAACAATACTAGCAAACCCAAACCTACGTAGGGATACATCTGTTTTCTGCATCGTTTGTATCAGTATTTGGTAGTCCTCTACCTCAGTGTCTTTTCTGTACTTATTCTCTGTATTTCTTCCCTTCCCTTTACTGTATCGTTTCGCTCTTCGTTACGTATATATTTATTAATATAAATATATCGTTCAACGTTCAGAGTGAGAGAATCTACCTGTGCAAAACTGTCGACTTTATCCACAAAAATATCCCGAAGTGTATACACATGGCATCATCAAAAGAAGAAAAGCTGGCTCGTGAACTTGCCGATGCGCTCAATGACATGGATTCATTGGCAGCCTATTTTGGCTTTGTTCAAAAGTATTCAGAATCCTTTCTGCGCAAGACTTTGCAAAAAGTACTCTCCGTTCCTGAAGACCAGATCAGGAAAACCCGCGGTGCGCTCTTTACTTACTTAGTTAACCAAAATGGCTACAGAAACAATTCTAGGGATTAGTCCGGGAACACGGATCATGGGCTTTGCCGTCATAAAGGATGGAGAACTGGTTGAGTGGCGAGTAAAGACCTTTAAAGAGAAATGGTCAAAAGAAAAACAAGGTGCCATTCTCTCCATCATTACACGGCTCATTGACCACTTTGATGTGAAGCGGATTGCCCTCAAAAAGATTGATCCTTTGAGTAACACTCATCAGCTTGAAATACTCATCCGTGCCATTGAAATGCTCGCGCAGAAGAAACGAATTTCTATCAAACGATATTCCCTCTCAGACCTTGACATAGACAAGCGTTCCGGCAAACGAGATGGCAGAGCAAAGCTCACAGAGCGTATTGCTGAGCGCCATCCTGAATTGAAACAAGAATACCTCAAGGAGCGGAATAACAGGAAGGAGTATTATACTAAGATGTTTGAAGCCATTGCGATGGCAGAACGGTGCAGAGAGACGTAGTCTGATATATACTTTCTGCAAAACACTCTTTATGAAATGGAAACGCAGACCACAAGAACAAGAAGGCACCTACATGTTCTCCGGCTCACTCTTTGTCACGCAAACAATCATGAAGAAGTTAACACCGATTGAAATCTCTGAAATTTCAGATGACATTCTGAAATTCGTTCAAGAGAAAAACGGTGTTGACTACTTCCAGGTGTATGAAGATGACGAAGGGCAAAAACTGTATCTGATTGACGAATTGAATCGCGAGATGATTGAATCAGGACAGTATGAAGCCAAGGACAATCACTGCACTTTGTTGTTCAGTTGGGAGTATTAACCGAAAAAAGGTTCAGGAGACGAGGTAGAAAATGCCTCGTCTTTTTGTTTGTAGGGCTGTATGCCAAAGTGTACATTTTTCCTGCCTTACACAACCCGAAAACCTTGGCTACACTGTATTTGAAACAATATTCATTAACAGTTAAATCAGACAATTATGAGCAACTCAACAGAGAATGCTAAAAGTGGTGGAATTAAGAAAGATGTATTCACCATCGTCACCGAAAAAATCATTGAACAATTGGAACACGGAACCGTTCCTTGGCACAAGCCATGGACTAATGCAGGTATGCCCACAAACCTGATCTCGAAGAAAGCCTACCGGGGTATTAACCTGATGCTCCTTTCCATGCTCGGGTACGAACAGAACTTCTTCCTGACGTTTAAGCAACTACAGGAAATAAAGGGTTCGGTAAAGAAGGATGAGAAACCCCACATGGTCGCGTACTGGAACTTTCCGGACAGGAAGGAAGACGGCGAACAACCGGAACAGGAAGAACGGGAATCTAAAAAGGCAATTCTCCGGTATTACCTTGTGTACAACGTCTCACAATGCACTGGGATTGATGACAAGATTCCTCCGGTCACCGTGCGCGAGGCACAGCCTCTCGTTGCTTGTGATGCCATTGTATCTGGCATGCCAAATCCGCCAACTATAAAGCACAAGGAAGCCCGCGCCTACTATTCCCCACTGGCCGATCTGGTGAACATGCCCAAACAGTCTACGTTTGAAAGCGATGAGAGTTACTATGCAACTCTCTTTCACGAACTGGTACACAGCACCGGGCACCACAGTAGGCTTGACCGTTTTGGATTAATCCAAATGTCGGAAATATCCGATGGAAAGCATGCTTACTCCTTCGAGGAATTGATTGCGGAAATTGGATCAAGTTACCTTCAGTGCTATGCAGGCATATCAAGCCAATTCGAACAGAGTGCAGCCTACGTTGCGGGCTGGTTGCAGGTGTTGAAAAACGACCACCGGTTTGTTATTTCAGCTTCCAGTGCTGCGCAGAAGGCTGTGGATTACATTCTTGGAGCTGTAGGAGAGACAGAGGAAACGTTGACGGTTTCTGAGTAGTGTTCATAATTGTGAGGGTCTGTAGATTCCTATCAAGAGCTCAACTATGACGTTGGGCTCTTTTTCTGTTGAAATCGAGACTGGTATATTGGCATATCTTGCAAAAAGGCAAGGGGAAAAATACCCTTTGTATAAAAAAATGAAATTTATATTTTTACATTGATGATGGATGAAATGGGAGTTTGATAAACTTGTTTTCAAATAGTAAAGCCAAGAAACCATGAAACATATTTCCCTTTCCGTCCTTTCAATTGTGCTGTTTCCTCTTGGAACGTTCGCCCAGTATTTTGCTCCCGAGGATCTCAGCTTGCATGTTCCCCCGAGCCATATCGGCTATTATGAATACAGTGACCACACTGTGTATTCTGCCATGGAAAAACTCATTCTCTGCAACCAGCCACTTTCCTACGTATCACCACTGCCATATTTCAAAGGAATTGACAGGAAGCTCAATCTGAAAGATGGTGAAGGGACGACCGATTTGGAAATACTCGAGGGAAACATCGATCTGCTGTATCCGCTTGTAGGAGGAAGACCACAGTCGAGCGATAGACGAAGGAGATTTAAACTTTCTTTTCATTACAACCCAACACTTCGGATGTATAATGATTTTTCAAGCCCCATTGTCCCCACAAATCAAAAAGTTGGTTTCCAGGCTTACTACATTGTTCACAATAACTATTCCCATCCGCAGCAGTGTAAGCGATGTGAGGAAAACACCCCTGACGGGAATTATTTTGACAACAGGCATTGGCATTTTGACCACCACCTTGATATGCAGTATGTCATAGTAAATACGATGCATTTCTCAAATGGGCAAAACGCTAGTCAAACATTAAATGACAGCACCGAAAAATTCCGGAACAATTATGTGAGCGGAAATTTCTCTACGAATTTTATTAATGCCAATTATGTATTTACGCGGATGAAACTCAACCACACGATAAAATCCGCGTCGGCGGGTATTCAACTGGATGGAAAGGTTGGCGGTCCATTAGATTATGACCCACACCAGATCAATAAATACGGGCAGGTGAAATTCATTGGAATGTTTCAATTTCAATCGAGGTTGAAGTCTTTCAAAACGTCTCAAGGAACACCAAAATGCGTTTCTTGGACGGTCTACGACAGCACATCCTGCGACACCTGTAGTGTTCTGAAACGGTTAGACGTAAAGAAATTGTATTCCAACCGGATACGCCTCGAATGGGAGTACATCGTTGGCAATGTGAGCCTGTATCCCCATTCAAATAAGGCTAGACTTGGTGTTCACTTTTATGACGAATTTCAGCCACTCAAATGGAGATCCTCAAACTTATTTGTACACCTCTACTACGGCCGAGATTATATGAACGTGCGGTATGACGATATAATTTATTCTGTAATGGCTGGTGTGACTTTTCAATTGCCTAAATTTCGAGACCCGGCATATGACGAACTGGATATTACAAACTGATTCCCCTCTCCGGGTGATTAAAATCGAGCGTTTGGTAGTGAGATTTGAAATTTATTCCTACCAGAAAATATTGCTCAAAAAATAGCGCTCCGTCTTGTTTTGACGGAGCGCTTACTTGGACTGGTTTTTAAAACGTGAACATGTCAATTCATTATTGTGTTAAACTCATTCTTCTCAAAATGCTCACACAATTTAAAAGCAGTCTGTGACCGCTGCAAGCCGGTGCCAAAGAGAATAGAGTTTAGTTTGTCCTCTCCCGTTTTGTACTGCCGGACGTTCTGGAAATACCCTGTCACTGCATTGTAAGCCCCGAACAACGTTCCCTTCGTGGTGTCTGTCTGCTGAGAAGGACTAGTCATAGCATATACAAATGTCTTCTCACAGATATTCTTGAATATCGTGGAAAGATCGTCTGTGCCACCTTTACGGACATTCTCCAATACTTCTTTGGTGGGTGCCATTGCCTCCTGAATCAGCTGTAGTACTTGCTTGTCGCTGATTCTGACTTTAGACCAGCGGTTGAACAAGGATTCCAGTTGAACTGTGAGCATATTGGTAATACCCATGATTTTGTGAGCTTGCTGTAGCCGCTCGCCCGCATTTCCTGTGTGCCTGATCTTTACCAGATTGGAACAGTTTGCAAGAGCCATTGAGAGTGTATTCTGACATACGATCCGCACGGGAGTGAACGCAGCCATGATGCCGCCGGAACCATCATGCGAAGTAGTCAGAAAAATGTACTTTTCGATAAGCCCCTCGTCTTGTTTTCCGACTTTGATATAGTCTGGGAGCTTGGCAGTGATGAAAATCCGTTCTCCAGTTCCCAACGCACCGGCTGTCTCGTACATGATGCCATCCCCGCCTACAATGGAATCAAAGAACGTAAACGCATCTACGTTCTGTACAATCTTGTAATCTCTGCCAACCAATCCTAATACCTGATCGGTATCGGTTCTCATAGTGGCAAAGTAGTTCGGTACGGAGACCCCCGGAATGACAATATCCGTTTCTGCATTAGCATTGAAGTTTACTGTGTCATACGTGAACAGCGGGCGCTTTTCCACCGTATAATTGAGCCCTGCGAATTCCAATGCCTCCCTGCTGGTTGGATAGTCTGTAACGATCTGGCCGAGTCCGTGCCATGCCTTTTCCTGAACGGAGAAGAAACTATGTTTCCCTGTCTTCTCGTTGAAATTGATGTTGTGTGCCATTTGATGAATGGTTTTTGTTTGTGAAAGAATATTTGATTTCCTCCACAGTGTATCGGGTGGCATCTGCATCCGTAAGGCAGGAGAAATGCACACTTGTGTATACACTCCGTGATTTCTAAAAAGGCAGGTCGTCTTTTGTGGTGGCAGCTTCTGCTGCCCTCGACTCTATAGTTCCCTTTCCGGAACTTGTACCCCTGCTCTTCCACAGTGCAACTATTTTCAACCCGCGTACATGGAATCCAAGTGAAGCATATTTGTTGCCATCCTTTCCTGTATACTCATTGAGGAATATCCTCCCCGTAACCGTCACAACGCTTGCCTTTCTTAGCAAGTCTGCAACTTTGGAACTCTGCCAATACGTGCAGTTTATGAAATCTGATGTCTCCTTCAGTTCCCCATTCTTTGTTCTGTAGCTGTCATTAACTACGATTGTAAAAGAAGTGAAATCCTTGCCATTCTTTGCTTTCCGTACTTCCGCATCTGCGGTGAGCCTGCCTGTAATTTCCATTGTTTTGAGATTTGTATGTGATGAAAAAGTGTTTACGATTGGTGGATGAATATGGAATACTGTGTTTCCGACTTTACAGGAAGCGGTCTATTGCTATTGAGCCTCCGGGGGAGATAATGAACTACCAAATCTTCGTTTGAGAAGATTGCCCAGGCTGCACGTAATGAGCGTGAGCGGTCTTGATGTTTCTGCTTTTGAATGTCCCACGAAATGCGCATGATACGGGAACGATGAATTGTCTGTGCCATATGGAATTTGGTTTTTAAAATGATGCTTCCGATAGCGACAAGCAGAAGGACTGTGGAGACAGGGAGCAAGGTTTAGGGCAAGAAAATACAACCTCGAATGAGGTGGAGATTTTGTTGCCCGAATTTACAAGCGGAGCCAGTCGGAGCGCCGACCTTGTCCCGGATGGAACGGGACTATACCTTTGCGGTCGGGAAGCAGCATTTAAGGGAAAATGGCACACCAATTTCTTTTGAATGTGTAGATTCTTAATTTTGAAATTCAATAGACCTTTATGCAAAGCCTAATCAACGCCTCAAAAATTAGCAGAAGTTCAAAAATTATCCGAGCTGTAAATAACGTAGGCCGCCGCCAACTTATTACATTACTCGCCGATCATCGAGAACGAAACGTGTTTACAATCTGCATGGCACTCAGACAAGATATTTCTGTGGTTTCGCAGCATTTAGCGATTCTTAAAGACGCAAAAATTGTGAGAGCGCACAAAGAAGGGCGCGAAGTATTTTACTCGTTAATATACGGCTCATTGGAAAGAATTGAAAATTTTGTATCCAAACTCAGCAACAACTAAGTGCATATCAATCCCTATTTTCAAAACAGAAAAGTAGCGAGATTATGGATTTAACCGAATCTACTGAAAACCGTCATTACGGCAGGTCTTACTAAAAGTGTAGAAAAGGATTTCAGCCTCTGCAATGTACTGCCGAATACTATACCGCTTAACGATTAATTGAATTGAAAAACTTTAAAGCGCCTTACCAAATGTTATAGCGGAGATTGGCAGAACAAGCTACTCAATGATTCCCCTGCCTTTCAGATTCCCTATCAAAAGAGATGGCATATCTAAGGAATCAATCGTTAAAATAGGTTCTGTCGTTTTTTGTATCCATGCCGCTGTCCATGATACAAGATTTAATGCGCTAAGAATTAACGCTAAAAGGCTTTCAAAGGGTTCGTTAACTTTCACGTTTTAGTTGTTTCTCCAAAAGCTCTATCCGCTTGCGTTCTGACTCAAGCAAGCGTTCGTACAATTCTACAATTTTTTCCACCGGGCTTAATTGATAATAAACAACTGCATTCACGGAATTGTCATGATTGTTGTGAGTGTTATGCATATTATTAATAACAGCATCCTCACTAAAATTCATGATGGCCTCAACACTGACTTCGAGGGCTTTAGCAATTTGCGTTAATCTCTCTTCATCAACTTCTGCACTCTGCTCTATTCTTGAAATTGTCTGCTGGCTTACACCAATCATTGAAGCAAGTGTTTCCTGCTTCATGCCTTTCAGTTCACGAATGCGGACAATTTTTCTCCCAATGTGCGGAGCTTTCAAATCTGACAATGACATACGGCAAATATTTTATGAGTAAAATACCCGTGTTTATGGGTAAAACACAAGCGAGACTGCTGTTATAACTCAAAAATAGTAAATAATCTTGTTGTATGAAATTTTCAAAAAAAATACAGCATTGTATGAAGACTATTCTCCTGACTCTCCTCCTGCTCCCAGCCTATGTTTTCGCCCAATCAAGTACAAAAACACTAACCAATCAAGATGTTGTAAAACTCTCAAAACTCGACCTCCCTTCTTCTGCTATTATCAGCAAAATACAGACAAGCCATACACATTTTGATGTAGACGTTGATGCACTCGTGGAACTGAAAAAACAAGGCGTAAGTGGTGAAGTTATTACCGCTATGATTAACGCCAACGTAAGTGAACAGAAGGAAACGTCCGCTGTCAAAGATTACAACGATCCGCGGACTATGCGGAACTCAGGAATTTACTATTACAACCCACAAAATGTGAAGTTGCCATTGATTTCGGTTGATCCTACCGTGGTCAGTTCCTCATCTGGTGGCGGAGTGGGCACTGCCATTGCACAACAATACACATACGGACTTGCAAAGAACAGGCGTAAGTCTTCTCTGTCCGGTTCGGAAAGCAGAAGACAAATCAGTGAATCAAGCCCCACATTTTATTTCTACTTCGCAACAGCAAACGGCAAACAACTGTTGTTTGCCAGCGGATCGACACCAAACGAGTTCGCACTCATTAAGTTAATCGATAAAGACAACTGCCGGGAAATGGTAGTAGGTTCTTCAAACTTCTATGAAAACAGTATAGGAATTGATGACCGGCAGCGAATCGATTTTGACTATGAATTGGTTTCATCGGGGATTTACAAGGTAGTACCCAAAGATCCGCTGGAACGCGGCGAATACTGCTTCATTTACACCGGTGCCGTCCCAACATCTTTCTCTAACAACAAAGTTTTTGATTTTGGAATCAATGTTGATTTACCAAACTTAAAATAAATAAACAGGCATTTTTTAACCAAATAAATACATCAAAATGAAAAGAAAAGTAACACTGTTTCTGGCAATGCTTCTGATGACGATTGCAACCCGCACGTATGCGGCTTTCCCAACAACACGTACCACTGAAAAGGAGATCCCTGCGGTGGTAGTAGAAACACACAAATCGTTCATAGAACGGAAAGTTCCTGCCTTCTTGAGTCATCTGCTCCCTGCGCCTGACCATGCGAAAAAAGAGAGTGCAACGGATAAGATAGGGTGGGAAGGTATCGCTTCACTGGTCTGTGGAGTCATCGGCTTGTTTATTGTACCAATTTTGTTTTCGACAGCAGCTGTTGTGTTTGGCTTTATGGGGCTTAATGGAAAGAAACATAAAAATACAGGCCTTGCGATTGCTGGGTTAATTCTCGGCGGTGTTGGTGTCATTTATTACCTCGCGGTGATGGCTCGGTAGGTTTGATAGTCAAAAATAAACTTTGAATTATGATTCTCGGAGCAATTGGGTTGATATTTTTCATAGAGTTGTGAGAAATGGTGCAGAAAACTTTGTTGGTAATGAGTATCCCTACGGCCAACCACGTCTTTTGAGATTGGATAGTCAGGACTAATTTTGCGATGTGCGCCAGTGGTGTGGCAGAAGTTCTTTGATGTTTTTGATTTGGTGGGAGGGTATTCTTTCCAGTACGTCTTTGAGCCAAACGAATGGATTTACGCCGTGCATTTTGCAAG
>CAIYJV010000371.1 GCA_903926605.1 uncultured Bacteroidota bacterium | reverse complement strand
TCGTAATATTGCAATGAATAGATAAAATATTGCTTTTTCACGACCATTGCATTTAAATCCAACACAAATGTCTGCAAACAATTGCGCCCCGGCACACGAACGAAAAAAACTGGGATTCCTCGACAGATTCCTCACGCTCTGGATATTCCTGGCAATGGCAATAGGAATAAGCGTTGGCTATTTTTTCCCTTCCACATCGGGTGTATTCAACGCTATGTCGTCCGGCACCACCAATATACCCCTAGCTGTAGGCCTGATCCTGAGGATGTACCCACCCTTTGCAAAGGTGCGATATGAAAAACTGAGTGAAGTGTTTCGCCACACCAAGATTCTGGCTGCGTCTTTGCTGCTTAATTGGGTTATTGGACCAATACTCATGTTTTTTCTGGCCATACTTTTCCTGCACGGTTACCCTGAGTATATGACGGGATTAATACTGATCGGCCTTGCCCGTTGCATAGCCATGGTAATCGTTTGGAACGATCTTGCCGACGGAAGTCGTGAGTACGCCGCCGGACTAGTCGCGTTGAACAGCATATTTCAGGTGCTGCTGTATAGTGTGTATGCCTGGCTGTTTGTTACCGTATTACCTCCTCTGTTTGGAATATCGGGACAAGAAGTGCAGATATCTATCTCTCAGATCGCGCGCAGCGTAGCTGTGTATTTGGGAATTCCCTTTGCTGCGGGTTTCCTTACCCGTTTTATCCTGCTCCGAGTAAAAACAGAAACTTGGTACACCGAAAAATTCATACCGCTCATTTCGCCGATAACGTTGGTAGCGCTGTTGTTCACCATAATCGTTATGTTCAGCCTCAAGGGACAGTACATTGTTCAGATACCACTGGATGTGCTGAGAATTGCGGTACCGCTGGCTATATACTTCGCCATCATGTTCCTTGCCAGCTTTCTGATCGGTAAAAGACTGGGAGCCGACTACGCAACCAATGCCGCAATATCTTTTACAGCCGCCGGCAACAACTTTGAACTGGCAATTGCCGTCGCAATTGGTGTTTTTGGCATCAACAGCGGACAGGCGTTTGCAGGTGTAATAGGACCGCTCGTAGAGGTGCCTGCATTGATTATGCTGGTGAATGTGGCTTTCTGGCTCCGTAAAAAAATGTATAGCTGATGTTTGCATTTTTGTAATTACAGGCTTACTCTTTTACCTCTTTCCCGGACATAGTCCACGTTCCAGCCAGTTTCAGGAATACTTCGCTGTCACGGTCAAAAAAGGCTGGGTGGAACAATTCTCTGGGAAGAATAAACCAGGAGGGCACTCCTTTCAACGAAGGCGAACCACTGCACACTACAAGGCCTGCCTGCTTACCGGCATCGCTTTGTTCTGAGAAAGCTATATTCCACCGCATAGCCATGTGGTCCAGACCTTCCCAATCAACTCGGGCCAAAGAAAACCCTTCCGCACCGCCGTCATACAGCACATGTACGGCCCTGATATATTTCACGGGATTCACCACCACACCGGGTGCATAATATTGAAAAGCCATAACGAGAATGCGTGTTGGTAACTATGCAAAAGTAGCACCTCTTCGTGGGCCTGACCCGGTATCATGCAAAAAAAGAGCCACCCGCAGGCAGCTCTTTCCCATTATAAATAGTATTAAAATTAAGCAGCACTAAGTGCACGCTGTACAGCAGATGCAGCTTCACTGAGCAGGATAGCTGACTCTACCTTCAGACCTGAATTAACGATCAGTTCCTTAGCAGCTTCCGCATTGGTTCCCTGCAGACGCACTATGATCGGGATATTGATGTTGCCCAATTTTTTGTAAGCCTCGATAACACCTGAAGCCACGCGGTCGCAACGAACAATACCACCGAATATGTTGATCAGGATAGCCTTTACATTAGGGTCTTTCATGATGATACGGAAACCTGCTTCCACCGTTTCTGCGTTTGCAGTTCCGCCTACGTCCAGGAAGTTAGCGGGTTCACCACCACTCAACTTGATCATATCCATGGTCGCCATAGCAAGTCCAGCGCCATTTACCATGCAACCCACATTACCGTCCAGTTTCACATAGTTCAGGTTAAACTCACCTGCTTCTACTTCAGTAGGGTCTTCTTCACTCTTATCGCGCATATCGTTCAGATCGGGATGGCGCATCAGGGCGTTGTCGTCCAGATTCATTTTGCAGTCAACAGCCAGTATATTATCGTCAGACGACTTGAACAGCGGGTTGATCTCCA
This sequence comes from uncultured Bacteroidota bacterium, assembly GCA_903926605.1. Taxonomy (GTDB): domain Bacteria; phylum Bacteroidota; class Bacteroidia; order Chitinophagales; family Chitinophagaceae; genus CAIYTT01. The sequence continues at coordinate 3,231 of CAIYJV010000371.1, read as the reverse complement.
GCATAGAGCAGTCCAGACCAACATAAGCATTGTAAAGATTGGTTACAAACTTCACCATATTCTTAAATGCCAGACCGGTCACGCCAAGATTAAAAGCGATCTTCCTTGCCTGAAACGGCTGTAACGGGAAACCTGGATGAACCCACTCCTTAAATATTTTTTCGGGAGTCTTGTGCGCTACTTCCTCAATGTCCATACCACCTTCGGTGCTGTACATTACTACGTTCTGCTTTTTGGCGCGGTCCAGCAAAATGGAAAGATATAACTCCTTACGTTCGCTGGGACAATCATAATACATATCCTGAGCAATAAGAATCTTGTTTACTCTTTTTCCAGCCGGTCCGGTCTGAATCGTAACGAGTGTCTGACCCAGAATGTTCTTGGCCACGCGTTCTACGTCGTCCACGCTTTTTACCACTACCACACCACTTTGGTCTGGAACTTCTTTAATACGACCCTTTCCACGGCCACCGGCATGGATCTGGGCTTTAACTACTACAAATTTGGAGCCTGTGTCTACCGAAATCTGCCGGTAGGCATTCAGGGCATCTTCTACTTTATCAACAGCAATTCCTTCCTGGGTGGGCACGTTGTAGCGCTTTAGTAACGCTTTAGCCTGGTATTCATGTAAATTCATGAGCTGAAAATTTGAGCGAAGGTAATAATTTAAAAAACAAATTTACAATGACCTTGGTTAACCCTTTTTTAAAGAACCATGGCAGTCTGCATGGGATTGCTGTCCCAAAATAATGCCGCAGACACGAAACAGGAACCCACACGCAAAATGGTATTGCACAGAACTAGAAATCCCTATTTTTGCCGCCGATCTCTTTTTATGAAAAAAGCACTTAAGTTCTTCGTTATCAGCCTCAGCCTGTTGATTGTCCTGTTTTTGGCGGCAGCCATTATAGTACCGTATATGTACCGTGACAAAATTCCCGGTCTGGTGAAAAAAGAACTGAACGACAATCTGGAAGCCGTAGTAGATTTTAACGGAGTCTCTCTTTCATTGTTTACACATTTTCCGCATTTGTCGGTATCGGTCGCTAAGCTGAGCATAAGGGGCAAAGGGCCTTTTAAGGAGGATACGCTTGTTTCAGCACATTCGGTAGACCTTTCCCTCGACCTCATGAAGGCCATCAATGGCAAATTCGACATACTAAAGGTGTTTCTGGATCATCCAAGAATTCATGCGATCGTACACCGAAACGGAGCCGCAAACTGGGATATTACCAAACCTTCGCACGATACTGCGAAATCGCCTGCCACCTCCTTTAAAATAAGACTTAGAAAATACGAGATCAAAAACGGATTTGTTGACTACCACGACCAAAAGGAACAGATCCAAGCCATTGTAGAAGGACTGGACCACGAAGGCTCAGGCGACTTTAGCAATACCGAATTTGAACTAAAAACAAAGACCGAGATCAAAGCATTTACTTTCTTCTCGGGCAAAATACCTTACTGTTCAAATATCAATACAAAAATTGATCTGAACCTGCAGATAAACAACAATACTCACAAATTTAGTTTTGACACTAAAGAAATAAAAGTCAATGGATTGCAGCTATCATCGAAAGGTTTTATTGAACTAAAGAATGCTAAAAACACATTGGTGAATCTGGAGTTCAACGCTCCTGGAAACGATTTTAAAGACTTCCTGTCTCTGGTGCCGGGTATCTATCAGGCAAGTTTCAAAGACATAAAAACCACCGGTCACGCAACCATAAACGGTCGGGTCAGGGGAACATATAATGACCACGAAATTCCGGAATTTGAAGTAAACATAATGGTTGCCGACGCCTCGCTTCAATATCCTGACTTACCGCAAAAAATTGACCATGTGCAGTTTTCTCTAAAAGCCATGAATCCGGATGGCATACCGGATCATACGGTTGTAAGCCTGGATAAGGGACATATTGATTTTGGGACTGAACCGCTTGACTTCAGCCTGCGCATGCGCAATCCGGTAACCGATCAGTTTGTGGAAGCATTTGCCAAAGGCAGATTGGATCTTTCTAAACTGGGGCAATTCATAAAACTGGACCCCGGAATCAAACTGAGCGGTATCATAAACGCCAATGTAGCGGTAAAAGGATCGGCCGCGAAAGCCGGGAACAGTCAATACGATTCACTCGATGCCAATGGCGAGATCACGATAGAAAACCTGAGCGCCATAACCACAGAGATGAAAAACCCGGTCTTACTGAAAAGCATGAAACTGACTTTCAGCCCGGAGAATGTGGCATTGTCTGATTTTGAGGCTAGTTTTCTGGATACGCGCATCACCTGCGACGGCAGTCTGCACAACCTTTTGGGATACTATCTGCATAAAGGCACGCTTTCGGGTAATGTGAACTTAGTAGCAGACCACATAAACGGGAACAAATGGAAAAAGAATTTTACCACACCACCGACAAAACCCAAGGATCCCACTCCTGCTGTAGAACAGCCCTATATTGCGCCTTCGAAGCTGGACATCACATTGTCTGCCGCTGTGGACGAAATAGAATACGACCATGTAAAGATAAAATCGGTACAGGGAAAAATGCACCTTGGCGATGAGCGAATAGACCTTGCAGATGTGCAGGCGCACGCGCTCGAGGGCGAAGTAGTGATAAATGGCTTCTACTCTACGCTGATGAACAAAGTAAAACCTGAACTTAACTTTGAATATGTGGTATCGTTAGGGAGATTGGTAGTATTACGCCGGCATCTGGATCATCTTTAAGCCGGGCTGCTATCACACACCAGCGATACTGATTTCACGCAGACCACCCTGCTCTACCCGCATCACACGGGCAGGGTATTTCTGTATGATCGTGTAATCGTGAGTCGCCATTATGAATGCAGTCTGGTAATCTCTGCAAATGTTGAACAGCAGCTGCATGATCTCATCAGTTGTTTCCGGGTCCAGATTTCCGGTAGGCTCATCCGCAAGGAGTAACTTGGGGTTATTTAGCAACGCACGGGCTATATCCACACGCTGTTGCTCGCCACCCGACATTTCGTAGGGCATCTTGGTGCCTTGATTTCTCAAACCAACTTTAGACAGTACGTTCTCCACCTTTTCCTTCATCAGCGCCTTGTCTTTCCAGCCAGTAGCTTTAAGAACGAACATCAGATTGTCATTCACATTGCGGTCGGTAAGGAGCCGGAAGTCCTGAAATACGATTCCAAGGTTTCTGCGAAGCAGTGGGATTTTTTGCCAGGTAAGCTCTTTAAGATTGA
>CAIYJV010000370.1 GCA_903926605.1 uncultured Bacteroidota bacterium | reverse complement strand
ATAAATGCGGCATCCACATTGTATCCCAGACTTTTTGCCATCTCGGCATAGTAGAGCGCTTTTTCATAATTTCCCTCGTTATCAAAGATCACCGAGAGATTGTTGGATGCCGATTGCTTTACTTCTGTAGCGTTCATTTTTACGGCGATAAGCCAGTCTTCTTTGGCCTTGGGTATGTTGCCGGTACTGTAAAAAGCCACCCCACGGTAAAAATAGTAATGGGGTTCTCCTGTATTTATTTTCAGCAGCATGTTGTACAGGTTTATTGCCGGTGCAAATTGCCGCGAGGAGTTGACATAATTAAAACCCAGTTCAGCCAGTACCTTTTCGGCATCCGGGCGTTTCTTTACGGCCAGTAAAAAACTCCTGAAGGCCCTGAGTGTGTCGCCCTGATTAAGTTGTACGATGCAACTGTCCAGTGGCGAGTTGCCCGACCCGGTTACAGGGCTGCCCCCAGCTGCTGGCACGGGTACAGCACCTGCTGCGATAGCGGGGTTCAGTCTGGCTGCCATTTCCAGATCTTTGCGTGCCCCCAGCGTATCGCCTAGCTGGTTGAGCGCAATGGCACGGTCCAGATAGGTCTTGTACACATTGTTCTGAATGCCCATAGACTGCGTAAAAGATTGTACTGCCGCCCTGGGGTCGTGTTTGCGTAGTTGTATGTTGCCCACATTGTCCCACACTTTGGCATCTGCCGAGCGTAGCCTGGTGAGTACTTCGTAATTTTCAAGTGCCTTGTCCAGCTCGCCCATGTCTAGATAATAGTTGCCCAACCATTTATAACTCAGCAAAGCCCGCATAGGGTATTTCTCGATGGCATCTGTGAGCAGGGTTTCAGAATCATGCCACGCATTTGTACGGTCATAGCAAAGCCATGCCATCCAGCCCGAGAAAGCAAAAAGCAGGATATAAATGGCTAGGCGGAACCCCGGTAGCCTTTGCAACAGCATGTTCGCGAAAAATACCAGCATGAATATCCAGCCTGCGTAGGCTACATAAGAGTAGCGGTCGGCCATAATAGCCGCTCCGCAGGAGATGAACTGCAGCACAAAGACCAGATTAGCAAACAAGTATACAAAGCCAAAAATCGCCACGCGCTTGTGCAGGGTGTATTGCTGGGGGGCAAAAGGCAATTGAACTGAGCCGGGAATGCCGGTAGTGGCTGATGCGGTCTGCGATGTGGGCTTATCGCCCGATGCGGAAGACGTGATCCTGGACACGGCCAGGGTGGTGGCCACGGGCAGCAAAACAGCGATAAACGGCGCCATATAATAAATTGCTGGCAGCGTCCCGTCTATATACCTGTATGGATAAGGGTAAAACGTAGATAGATAGGTGGGGTTGAAGAACTTGGAAATGTACATGTCGAATCCGTAGGATGCGTACATGACCCTTTCGCCCAGCGTTAGCCGGTTGAAGTCTGCGATGGCCCCGGTTGCATTCTGGGTGTAATACGCGCCACCGCCACAAATAAGGGCGATAACGAAAAACAGCAGTTTGTTGGTGATCACTGTTTTGTCCCATTGGCGCGCCAACAGGAAATCTATACAAATGAGCGACAGCGGAAACACCACCGCCATAGGCTTGGAGAGGCAGGAGGCCACGAACAGCAAAAGGGTTACGATATACCATTTCTTTTCCTTGCTGTCGGTATACCGAATCCAGGTGATGAGCCCCCCAAAATAGAAAAATGCGTAGAGCACATCCTTTCGCTCGGCGATCCAGGAAACAGACTCTACCCTCATAGGGTGTGCACCAAACCATAAGGCTCCCAGGGCAGCCATGAACACGCTCTGTTTCTCGGGAATCTTCAGGCGCGCGCACAACAGGGTAAAAAGGAGAAAGATCAGAAAAGTGTTGAGCACATGTATCACAATGTTGGTGCCATAATAGGAAGAGGGATTAAGCCCTGAAAAGTAATAGTTGATGGCAAGCGACAACATACACAGCGGGTGGTAATTATTTTTAGTGATATCCTGGGTGAATATCACTTTAAGGTTGTCGGCGGTAAGTGCTTTTATGTAGGGGTCGTTGGTAACATAATAGTCATCATCCCAACAGGTGAACTGGTTTTGCAGCGTATATCTGAAACAAACAAAAGTAAACACGCAGATCGCACCTATAATTATATACTTGTAGTACTGCTTTATATGTTCCATATCAGAAAGGAAGGGTATCGCCCAAAATTAGCTAAACCCCGTGAAAAAGAGGCTGTGGCTATAAAAACACAAGCCACCCGCTGGGGTGGCTTGTGACTGTGAAATATTTTTTGATCTTATTTTTTGTCTGCGGGTGCATTGTCTGCAGGGGCAGCGTCGGTAGACGGGTTCTGAGCCTGAACGGAATCGGATGCGCTGGGTGCGCCATCATCTCCGCCCATAGAATCATTCTTAGAAAACTGTACCATCCACTTTTTGTTCTGCTTTACAAGGTGCAGTTCCTGGTCTTTTCCTGAGGCTTCTTTAGACGTAGGGTCATTTATGGTATATATAGCGGTAGCCTTTTCACCCTCTTCTTTCACCGATTTTACCTCTACGGTGATCTTCTTGTACTGTTGTTTGGTAGAGTCGGGAACCATGCCGCTGAACTGGGAAAGTTGTGTAAGCAGGGTCTTGGTTTCGTCGGTCGAAACTTTCTTTGCCGTTTCATAGTCCATGTGGTAAAAAGCAGTAAGCCAGGTAGCGGCAACAGCTTTCGGAGAGTCGCCCCGGTTGCAGCTTACAAAAAATACAGCGGCAAGCAGCAAGGCCGAAAACGATAGCATTATTTTTTTCATATCATACATTGTTGTCGGGCAAAGGTATTATTTAAATTTCGTCTGCCAAATTATCTTGCAATGCTTGTTCAAATACAGATCGTCTACCCCTGCAAATGTGTATCCCATCATCTGTGATGTGTGTATATAGGCGGGGTCATTTACGGCTTTGTTCAGGGCCTTGTACACAAATTCGGCGCAATAGAGTTTGTCGTCGGTGGCCAGGTCAAATTTTAGGTCAAATAACGGGCGTGCATCATAGTATCGGCGCACTACGGTTCTGAGACTGTCCACCTGTGTTGCCGCGAGATCGTAGGCGACTACTGCTATCGCAAAATTATGCTCCGGTGAAAAAAAGAACGAAGCCGAATCCCTTCTCAGTCGTTCGTCGGGGTTGTCTTCACCGCCAATGCTATGATACACAAATGGGTAGCCGTTTTCTATCATCACGATCCCGCAATGCGAATAATTGCGGTTTTTCTGGTTGAACTGCGACAACATATAGCTGTCTGCGCCACGGCCCATACGTAAAACAATATTGCCTGAAGCCAGCATTCCAACCGCCTTGCGCACCATTTCGCAATTGGCTCCTTTTGCACTCGAGTCTTTACGGAATGGGATTTTCTTTGCCTTGAGGGTAAAAAGAGCCGTTGCCGCCAGAAGCAGCAGGAACAAGATCAATCCAACCCAAATACGTTTCACTGGCTACCGATTTACATTTCCGCATACGCCTTTACGGATGAACCGAGACGCGGCAACAAACCGAGATTATACATTGAACCGGAAGTGCATTACGTCTCCGTCGCAGACTACGTATTCTTTTCCTTCTATGCGCAGCTTGCCATTTTCGCGGCAGGCGGCTTCATTTTTGTATTGAACGAAATCGTTGTAGCTTATTACTTCGGCCTTGATAAAACCCTTTTCAAAGTCGGTATGTATCACACTGGCGGCCTGGGGTGCTTTCCAGCCACGGTGAATGGTCCAAGCACGTACTTCCTGAACTCCGGCTGTGAAATAAGTGATGAGGTTCAGCAACTTATACGCACTGCGTATCAGCCTGTTCAGGCCCGGCTCTGTAAGTCCATACTCGCTGAAAAACATTTCCTTGTCCTCTTTGCTTTCCAGTTCAGAAATCTGAGCTTCTATCGAGTTGTTCATTACGATCACCTGGGCACCTTCTGCTTCGGCGATCTTTACCAATTGTTCCGAATATTTGTTGCCGGTAAGCAGTGCGCCTTCGTCTACGTTTGCTACGTACAAAACCGGTTTCTCGGTAAGCAGGAACAGGTCTTCTATAGCTTCGTGGTCTTCGCCTTCCAGTTTCAGTCCGCGTATATTCTTTCCTTCAGACAGGTGGGCCTGGCATTGCAGCAACACCTGATGCTGGTGTTTGTTTTTCGGGTCGCCGGCCTTGAGCAGTTTTTCTACGCGCTGTATCTTTTTTTCCACACTTTCCAGATCCTTCAGTTGCAGCTCGGTATCAATTATGTCTTTATCGGCGGTCGGATTTATCGGGCCTTCGTCGCGCAGAATATTGTCATCCTCAAAACAGCGGATCACGTGAACGATCGCATCTACCTCGCGTATGTTTGCCAAAAATTTGTTGCCCAGGCCTTCGCCCTTGCTGGCTCCTTTTACCAGTCCGGCTATATCCACAAACTCGATTGAGGTGGGCACCGTACGCTGGGGCAGTACGAGCTCTGCCAGTTTATCCATTCTTTCGTCTGGCACGTCTACCTGGCCTATATTGGGTTCTATGGTACAAAACCTGTAATTGGAAGCCTGCGCCTTGGCGCTGTTGCTCACCGCATTGAACAAGGTTGATTTTCCTACGTTGGGTAATCCTACTATTCCTGCTTTTAAAGCCATTTTTTTTAAAAAATTTTGGCAAAGGTAACCTATAGAAATCAATTATAGGTTTGTACCGGATATGGGGTATACTTTACAATACAAAGCCCGCCTTTTCGGGCGGGCTTTGTATGTGGACTGTAATTAGCAAGTACTAATTAGCAGACTCTTCTGAATGTACGAGTTCGTTAACGAACTTGGCCACGGCAGCAATGCGGGCATGGTTCAATGCATAGTGAATGAACTTACCATCACGTTCTGTCATCACGATGTTTGCACGGCGCAGGATGGCAAGATGCTGTGAAGCAACCGACTGCTCTAAACGCAATTTTACATAAATGTCAGTAACATTCATGCGCTTGTTTTCTTCGAGCAGTTTTACGATCTGCTGACGAAGTTTGTGATTGATTGCCCTGAGGGTCATGGCTGCGTTTTTTACAGCTACATAATCCAACTTGATGTGTTCGTTCGAACCTTCACTTTTCCGAATTACCAGAGTGTTTGCTGATACAGTCGTTTCCATTAATTAAAATTTAGGATGTTAAAAAAACCTTGTGAGATATTCCTATAACGCTATATGAATATTTTTGCAAACATACGCATTTAACAAGATATGAAAGCATGCTTTTGTAATAAAAAATGTTAATGCATAGTTAAAGTATTTTTATAGCTATTAATTTTCTCGTTTAAATACTAGAAAATCAATTAGTTATGTGTGTAAACGTCTTTAAGATAAAAAGGTTGGGCGGCAAACAAATCTGTAAATCCATTCTGAAAAATTTGTTTTGTTGAGAATTTTGCCCACGGTTCAGACTCTATTTTAGTATTTGAAATTAGCTGATTAGTTGCTATAAATGGAAAAAAATCGAGAATTCCAACCAAATCTGAAATTATTAACGCATTTTCGAAATTTTTCTTTATTTCTATGAGTTCAGGCATCAATATATGACAAGGTGCCATAACCTCTGCGAACCCGGAATCATAATGCGACACGAAAAACTCGTGCTGCCGTGCTGCCAATAATGCAACAATTTCTTTTTGTGGTTCCGTGCTGGTTTCTCGTGCCTGCCAGGCCAGTAACGTCAGTTTGTTGTGCAGTACGAGGGGGATATCCTGCGCATAGCAAATACCCTTTGCCGCAGCCATGCCAATTCTAAGCCCGGTATAAGACCCCGGACCTGCACAGACAACAACAGATTCTAAGGCATCAAAACCGGCTCCGGAATCCTTAAGCACTGTGTCAATAAGTCCGTTCAGCGTCTGCGCATGGGCGCGGCTTTCCTGGTTTTCTGCACAGGCCACCACCTGTCCGTCCACCGATAGCATTGCCATTCCCGATTCGCCTGAAGTATCTATATGTAGCAGGTATTTCATAAATTCGTGAGCAAATGTAAGCAGGTATTACTTTTGTATCATGGAAAAGAAAATTATCAACACGTCGGGTGCGCCGGCTCCCATAGGGCCATACAAGCAAGCTATTCAATACGGCGATATGCTGTTTATTTCGGGTCAGGTACCCATTGACCCCGCTACCGGAAATGTGTGTGTCGGAGACGTGACTGCTGAAACACAGCAGGTTATGAAAAACCTGCAGGCCATACTTGCAGAGGCAGGAATGACATTTGCCAATGTGCTGAAATCTACCATATTCCTGACAAGCATGGGCGACTTCGCAAAAGTGAATGAGGTGTATGGCACCTGTTTCCCCGGCGACCACGCACCAGCGCGTGAGACCGTACAGGTCGGCGCACTGCCAAAGGGCGTGAATGTGGAGATAAGCATGATAGCCGGCAGATAAGCCGCATTGTCTTATCGGGTATGATCTATCAGGTCGTCTTCTTCCTTCCGGATATCCCGGTTCTTGCCGAAGATACGCCCGCAGGATAGGTATAAAGTCCGGTTTTTGTCTACCTCGCCACCCAGGCCAATGTCGTTTATGCCCGGAGCATAGGTGAACCTGAAGTACCAGCCCGTGGGCAATTCGTAACCCGCCGACAAGATCAGTGCCATATCGAAACTGTAAACTGGATTTCCGTTGGTGATGCGTGTGTTCGTGCTGGTGTCGTAAGACGCACCTGCGTATACACCTGCGACATGAATTTTGTTGGTCCCGTAAATCACATATCCGGGTTTTAGGCCCATTGTGAACAAACACCGACCCCTTCCCTGCGTGCCTGTTTTAAGGGTTACTCCCAGTGGTAGCTCTGCGTAGGCCATCCCCAGTTTCTGGGTTACCGATTCATGGAAGCTGTCGTTGGTGGCATAAGAAAAGGTGCGGTCATCGCCCTTGCGCGACACAAGCAAACCTGCCTGAAGGTATACCTTGCCCGTAACGGGATAGTCTATATTACCACCTATGCCATACGCAGGTGTGTAGTGGCTCTGCGCCGCAGTGTACAGGATGTTGGGCTGAAAATGCATTCGCGCCATGCCTATTTGCACTTCCGGTCCATAGCCGGTTTGCCCGGTGGCGGGTATCGTCTGGTACAGTACCATCATCGCAAGGCACAGGTATTTTGTCATGTTACATTTTATTAAAAAAAAGTGACTCGTATATTTCTTTGGTTAGCCGGTTCTGGTAACGTACCCCGGAAATTTCTCCCACCCATTTTATTCCGCGAACGGCATTTACCAAAAACACCTCAGACGCACTGGCCAGATCTTGGGATGTAATAGGGCTTTCCCGTATGCCGGGTATATTTTCGATCAGGAATCTGCGCAGGGTACCTGCGATACAGCCTTCACTCAGCGGAGGGGTTATCACTTGTTTGCCATTGATAATGAACAAATTGGCAATGGTGCTCTCAGCCAGGCGCTCATGGCTGTTCAGTATCAGCGCATCATTCCATTTGTGACGCTTTGCCTCGTCTGCGGCAAGGGTGTAGAGCAGGGTATTGGTGGTTTTCAGGTTGGCCAGCATGTCTGTGGATTTGCGCACGGAATTTGAGATGCCGAGCATCAGACCATTTTCGTTCCACACCAGTGCTGCAGGTTGCACTTCCATGCACTCTACCAGAAATTGGGAGGTATGTGGTTCCTGGTCGAACAATCCCGATCGCCCGGTAAACAATTGCAGCCGAACCCTGCAGGCAGCCTGCATATTGTTGTGCGCAACAGTGCGCAATACGGCTTCTTCCAGATCAGATGACCCGAAATGAGGCGGGAAACTCCAGCCCAGTGTCTCCATACTCCGTGTGAGCCGCTCCCAATGATAATGCGCCAGCCTTATGCGTCCATCCTGTACCAGCATGGTCTCGAACAGGCCATACCCGAAACGCAGACTCCACGCCGCGACCGGGAAGTGCGCTTCTGCTTCCTTCAAAATTCTGCCGTTCAGGTTTACGTAGCTCATAAAATATTCATGGGGCGGTTGTTACATAATAAAGGTATTTGAAAACAGGGTAAAAATACGATACCGGGGCATTGGCCACGGCAAAACAGTGAAGCCGGAACCTGATTTTTTGGATAACTTTGATTCAGGAAATTAATACTCCGTAAATATTATGATCGCATTTTTTGGCATGGGCCTGCTGGGTTCAAATTTTGTAAAGGCGCTGCTGAAGCGTGGAGAGAAAGTGAATGTGTGGAACCGCACTGCCAGCAAGGCCAAGGCCTTGGAAGCTTTTGGCGCCTGTTCCTTTGATCATATCGGCGATGCCTTGAAGGGCGTGAAGCGGTTGCACCTGACGTTGAAAGACGATGCCGCCGTGGATGAGATACTGAAAATTGCAGAGCCAGGCCTTGAAACCGGTTGTGTAATATTTGATCATACCACCACCACTGCCGTGGGTGCTGCAGCGCGCACCGAATACTGGAAGCGTAAAGGATACATATATCTGCATGCACCTGTATTTATGGGCCCGCAGAACGCATACGAAAGCACCGGAACCATGCTGCTTTCGGGCGAAGAGGACGTTTTGGCAATGGCCGAGCCCATTCTGAAAACTATGACCGGAAAGCTGTTGTTTTTCGGACCTAAGAACAACACAGCCGCGGGCATGAAGCTGGTAGGCAACCTGTTTCTGATTGCCATGACGGCCGGCGTGGCAGATTCGCTCGGACTGGCCACCGCACTGGGTATTGAGACCAGTATGGTGACTGAGCTATTCGCAAGCTGGAATCCGGCAGGTATGCTACCAGCGCGCATCAACAAAATTACCTCCGGCGCATTCGATCAGCCCACCTGGGAGCTCGACATGGCTCGTAAAGACGCCCGACTGATGATGGAGGAAGCCGCCAACGGCCATAAAGAGCTGCTGGTTATTCCAGCTATAGCGTGTGTCATGGACGAGCTGATAGCGCAGGGTCTGGGTCATCAGGACTGGACGGTGATCGGGAAAAAGTCGGTGAGTTAAGGCTGTTTTTTATTTTATTTTTTAGAAGGTTTGGAAGTTTGAAAAAGTATTTAGACATTTGTCTAAATGTTTAATTAGACGAACCAATGAACAATTTATTCCGGGCGTTGAATGATTCCACGAGGAGACAGATTCTGGAGTTGCTGAGGGAGCGGGACATGAACGCCGGGGAAATAGCAGATCATTTCAGTATGTCTAAGCCCAGTATATCCCATCATCTGGACCTGCTCCGCCAGGCCGGATTGGTGGACTCGGAGAAACAGGGGCAGTTTATTATTTACTCGCTCAACACCACAGTGGTGGACGAGATGATAGGATGGCTTATGAAAATCACCAAAAAATAAAAAGATATGAACGCTCTAAAAAACATCGCAGTCGTTGTGTTGATCCTGTTACCAATGGCCTACCTGGCCTGGATCTGGAATACGGTTCCCGAAACTGTGCCTACGCACTTTGGTCCCGGCGGACCGGATGCGTGGGGTAAAAAGTCTTCGCTTTGGATACCTACTGGCATACTTTCGGCCGCGTCATTGTTTGCCTATTTTCTGATGTCCGTTATTTGGAAGATAGACCCCAAACGATCCGACAAGCCCATGTCTCCGGTGTTCAACAAGCTCGGTATCGGTCTGGCCATTTTCCTGAGCGGGCTCAATTTCATCATCATCAAAATGTCGGCACAGAACGAACATCTGGACAAAGCCATGTTTGTGCTTATGGGAGCGCTGTTCATGTTTCTCGGTAACGTTATGCATTCCATAAAGCCCAATTATTTTGCAGGCATTCGGTTGCCCTGGACGCTTGCCAGTGACTACAATTGGAAGATGACACACCAGTTGGGTGGCAAAGTCTGGTTTGTGGGCGGATTATTGTTCATGGTAGTGGTACTGGTCACACCTGCTCCATTCGTCGCCTATTCTATGCCTGTATTCATCCTCATTATAGTCCTGATACCTATTGTCTACTCCTACCGATTGTTCAGAGAAGAGCAAAAAAAAGGCCGGCAGATATGATCTGCCGGCGCTTAGCTATTTTGTGTATTACTTATTGGCTTCTTCCTTTACGAACTGACCATTGGGGCCGAAGGTCACTTCTTTTCCGCCCACTACGACTTCATAATTTGGAGGAAAACCTGGTTTATCCACCCGGTTGAATTCCTTTATTTTTTCGCCTGCATAGTGCTGCTCGATATACTGGCTTATAGGACGCTGCATACGGTTTACTTCCATAGCATATTCAGTTTCCATCAGTTCACCCTTGTCGTTGTACACAGCGGTAATTTTCGAGTTTCCTTCGGTGAAATTCACCTCGAAATTTCCTTTTTCTTTTTCCCATTTTACGTCAGTAATGCCGGGATGCGTTTTTTCGAACGCGCTTTTGGCAGGTGCGGGAACTTTTTCTGCGCTCAGTTTCTGCGCCATAGCGGGAACAGTGCCTGCCATCAGTATTGCGACAAATACTTTTTTCATAAGAAATGTGTTTTAGAATGATGATGAATGAGTACCAAAGTTCCTTAATTTTCTTTTACAATGTGTATGTCGAATTAAAAAAATAAATTGATTAGTTTTCATTAACCGGAAATTAAAAATATTCGCCGTAAGTTCGGCAAGTCTCTTACCAGTCCTTGTCTTTTATAGAACACGCAAGGGCAAATGCAATTGGTGGATTGGTGTGGCTGAAGGTTTTGTTGTTTTGTTGCAAATCGGGAGATTTGCCTCCAGGGCGACGTAGTCAGAGACTACGCCGAACTGGGGAAATTCATTTTCAAATTTGTTGTTCGATGAAAAACACTGTATTAATACTCATTTTTATCTGTGCATTTGTAAACACAAATGCACAGATAAATCTTGTTAGAAATGGTGGTTTTGAAGAATATTATCATTGCCCAACTACGCCTGATCAAATTCGTTACGCGAAATATTGGAACGACATCGATACCACCTCTAGATACCCATATGGACCCGTCTGCTCGCCAGAATATTGTAATAGTTGTGACTCTTTAGATGTTAGCGGAGAAGGAGTGCCGCAGGGCGCCCTTTATTACCATTACTGTCACAGCGGAAATGGAATGGCCCAAATGGAAGTCTATTTCGATAATAGCTTTAGTTTCTATTACCAAAGGGATTATGTGCAGGGAAGGTTAAATTCAAATCTAACAGCTGGCAAAGAATACTGTGTCACTTTTTATGTCGCCCTAGAACAAGGCTCACAATATGCAATTAATCACATAGGAGCGTACTTGGATAATGGCTCAATTGATGAAGGACAAGATAGCGTGGGATGCGCATCGCCACAAGGTAGTTTTATTCCGCAAATTGTTGAGGAGGGCATTATCACTGATACTTTTGGCTGGACAAAAATTCAAGGTTCGTTCACTGCCATGGGGGGTGAGAAATTTATTACGATTGGGAACTTCTCCAATACTTTAGCAACAGACACAATCCAACGAAATCTGAATTTCCCTCCTTGGAATACCTCAAATCAATTCTCTTGGTATTTACTTGATGATGTAAGTGTCATCGCTTCAGATGCTGCTGCAAACGCGGGTCCCGACCGAGTAATACTTTATGGTAGCACAGATAGTGTTCAAATAGGTGATACAACAGGATATCTACCCTGTTATTGGTTTAAAGATGGAGTTTTGGTTGACAGCAACAAGGCTGGATTTAAAGTATTCCCCGATACAACCTCGAACTATGTAATGCAACTTGATGTTTGTGGGCATATGACAACAGATACAGTGGTCGTACATGTTGGAAGAGTTGGAATTCAAGATCTAGGTATTCAATTGCGATTGGTAGAAATATTTCCAAATCCAGCAAGTAATTCTGTAACCATAAAAGGTGCCATCGGCTGTTCTCTTGAAATCATTGATAAGGTGGGAAAATCGGTGGTTAAATCTGAGGTGCAGAATAACTCTCAGACGTTTTATATTGCTGATTTACCAGCAGGAGTATATTTTCTCCAAATCCAAACAACAGAAACAGGACAAAAGGAAACAAGAAAGTTTATCAAACAGTAGTTCCATTGTGGCTTGCTTACGGTCCCCAGTTCAGCGTAGTCTCCGACTACGTCGTTGTGGATGCCAATCTCCAGATTGGCAAAGAGTAAAAAGTGTTAATATGCACAATTCGGTGTAGTCTCTTACCAGTCCTTATCTTTTAATGAACACGCAAGGGCAAATTCAATTTGCGGATTGGTGTGGCTGAAGGTTTTGTTGTTTTGTTGCAAATCGGGAGATTTGCGTCCGGGGGCGACGTAGGCAGAAACTACGCCGAACTGGGATTTGCCTCCGGGGAAAGTTTATTAAACAGTAGTTCTATTGTGGCTAGTGCGTTAAATCAACGTTTGAAAATTATGAAAAATACCAACTTATTTATTCTGTTTTCATTTATTGTTATTTTACAAGCAGCGTGTAAATCACCAATTAGTGTTGATGCCAATTATTGCAGGTTTAATACAAATGGGACTAGCTACAATGCTGGTTGCAGCGGCCCTTTTGATAACTGCATAAACGCAATTATGTACCCGCAATATAAATCAATTACCGTTACTGCAAATAGTGGTACAGGTTCTTTTTTCTTCACTATTCTGGACTCAACGATGCAGTTTAACTCTGGAACTTATGTATTGAACACTCAACGATTAAATTGCGCGAATTATAAAGATTATTCAAAAAGCGGAAGATATAGTTACCTAACCGATTCAACCCATGTTGGATATGTTAACATTAAATTCGATAAAATCAATTACCGCATATCTGGCACATTTGCGATTAACGCGAAATACGAACTTGATACTGAGAAAGTAAATATTACCAATGGAGTTTTTTCGATTAAGTATACGGTGGACTAATTCGCTGGTTCTCCGTGCCTAAAACCTGAATGCGGTTCTAAATCCTGATAATTTTTTCAGAGAGGGGATTTCACGAAGTGATTTTGCAAGTATGACAGTTCGAACTGCGGCCGCTATTTCTCCGCGAAGCTTAACGTCATTCACGGAGTCAATCTGATTTTCGAATTTTCTGGTAAATTCGACTTTCATTAAAGACCCCAGTGGCGACGTATTCAGAGACTGCGCCGAACTGGGTTAATATTGACCCCAAAGTGCTAAAACAGCGCTAAATGCATTGCCATTTGCTTTATAAAACATATAGGTCCAGATCAAATTCTATATTGAGTTCTTTGATCAACTTATTGTACCGAGCATTTAAATGTACCGATGGTGTACTTTCTTCATTATCACGGTAAATATATAATGCACAAGAAAATTCACAATGATAATTTGTGCATAAAATTTTTAACGGATCAATTTTCGATTCAAGAAAATCTAACAGTGAATTCAACTGATCCTCAAACGAACTATATCTATCAAGAAAAGAATCAAAAAACCAAGCATTTTTTTTTGCTAACGCTGTAACT
>CAIYJV010000369.1 GCA_903926605.1 uncultured Bacteroidota bacterium | reverse complement strand
TGTATATTCTGCAGATGATTGCCCCGGATGGCACGACGTCCGTAAAGAGATTTTTAAAGGAATAACGGAATGCCGGTGGTTTGCTTCTGCCTTTGTGTTTGAATGGGTTGTTTCGTGCAAACCACTAGTCAATATCCTTTTCTTCGTTCCGCAATTGCTCTTCCAGATCTTTGGCCAGTATCTTGCGGATCTCGGTTTCGTGCTCCCGCTGACGCTGTACGGAAATTTGTACGCGGTGCTTCCTCAGAAACTCCAGCCGCTTCTTACTATAGGATATTTTGGAGATCAGCACAAATAATACGGGTACAATAAAAATGGCGAGCGAGGTTGCCGCCACCATGCCACCCAGAACGGTAAAGCCGATCGTGCGGCGCGCCACGGCTCCCGCGCCGGTTGCCAGTACCAACGGCAGTACGCCCAGTATAAAGGCCAGAGAAGTCATGATGATGGGCCTGAGGCGAAGTTTTACCGCATCCATCGTAGCCGTGATCAGTTCTTCACCGCTATCCACTCTCGATTTGGCGAATTCCACGATCAGGATCGCGTTCTTGGCCGCCAGACCAATAAGGGTAATAAGTCCGATCTGCGCATAGACGTTGTCACTCAATGCGGGTATGAACGTAAGCGTCAATATTGCGCCAAATGCACCGACCGGTACGGAAAGCAGTACAGAGAACGGTACCGACCAACTTTCGTATAGTGCCGCGAGGAACAGGAACACAAAGGATATGGAAAGCAGGAAGATATAAATAGTCTTAGACCCTGCTTTTAGCTCTTCGTAGCTCAGTCCCGAAAATTCATAACCATAACCCTGCGGCAGGGTCCTGTCGGCAATCTTCTTAAGCGTATCCAGTGCTTGTCCACTGCTGAATCCTTCCCTGGGCGAACCATCTACTTCTGCGGAGCGAAAGATGTTGAAGTGGGAGATGAGCGGAGCGGTTTCTACAGGCTCATAGGAAGTTACCGTACTGAGCGGCACCATTGTACCCTGCTGGTTGCGCACATAGTACTTACCCAGGTCTTCTATGGTGGTGCGGTAGCTGGTATCTGCCTGTGCCACTACATGGAAGTTGCGGTTGTAGATAGTGAAGTCGTTCACGTAAATACTACCCATATAGGTTTGTATGGCCGTAAACACATCGCCGATGTTGAGGCCCAGTTTTTTACACTTCTCGCGGTCTACCGTTATTTTGTAGCCGGGAGTATGCGCGCCGTAAAAGCTGTAAGCGCCGGCAATTGCCGGACTTTTGCGCACTTCTTTCTCAAAACCGCGAATCACACGCTCGAACGCTTTTACGTCGTCACTGGTCTGGCGCTGCTGTATCTGCATGGCAAAACCTGCAGTCTGACCGATACCCGGTATTGGGGGTGGGGTAGTCACTTTTACATCGGCTTGTTTCAGCCCGGCTGCGGCAATGCGCTGCTGTAACACCTTTACAATTCCCGGGACCTGTTCAGCCTCTGTCTTACGTTCGTCCCACGGCTTTAGCTGGCAGAAGATCGTACCGGCGTTAGACTTGGTGGAGAAGTTGAATACATTCAGACCGCCGAGCGCTGCAAAATGGCCTACGCCGGGTGTGCTTTTCACTATGGCCATCAGGCTGTCCAGCACGGCTATGGAGCGGGCTGTTGATGCGGCTTCCGGAAGTTCGTAAGCAATATATACGCGGCCATCGTCCTCTCCGGGTATGAATCCTGTGGGTTTGGCCCGGAACAGGAACACCGTTGCGATCACGATACATACCAGTACCATTATCACATATTTTGAGCCGGCGATACATTTTTTTACACCGCCGCTGTAATTAAGGGTTACCCGGTTGAACCATTCATTAAACCTGAAGAAGAAACGATTCAGTCCGCGGGCTTTTTCATTTATAGGAGATGGCTTCAGCAGCAACGTACAAAGCGCTGGCGTTAGCGACAGCGCAACAAAGGCCGAAAGGAGCACCGATATGGCTATTGTAATGGCGAACTGCTGGTACAGCTTGCCTACAATGCCGGGTATGAAGCCCACAGGTACAAACACTGCCGCGAGTATGAGTGCGATAGCTATAACCGGACCGCTGATATCCTGCATGGCGTGCAGTGTAGCCTCCTTGGCAGACATACCCTTGGCGTCTATGTAGTGTTGCACCGCTTCCACCACCACGATCGCGTCATCTACCACGATACCAATGGCCAGTACGAAACCGAACATGGTGAGGGTATTGATGGTGAACCCGAGTGGAATGAAGAATATAAAGGTGCCCACGATGGATACCGGGATGGCGAGTATGGGAATAAGTGTAGCGCGCCAGTTCTGAAGGAACAGGAAAACGACAACGGCTACCAGTCCCAAGGCTTCCAGCAGGGTCACCACCACCTCGTCCATGGATACTTTGATCACTGTTACCGACTCGAATGGTACTTTAATGTCCAGGTCAGTGGGCAGGGATTTTTTCAATTCCTCGATCTTGGCATATACACCCTCAGCTGTTTTAAGTGCATTGCTTCCGGGTGCCTGGTAAACCAGAAGAAAAGAAGCGCGGTTGCGGTCTACGAATGAGTTGGAGGCATAAGAGAATTTGCCCAGTTCCACCCGGCCCACATCTTTCAGGTACACCAATGCACCCGTCTGGGGATTGGATTTTACGATCACGTTCTCAAATTCCCTGGCCTTGTTCATCCGGCCATTCACGAGCAGGCTGTATTCAAAGTTCTGGGTGCTGTTCTGAGGTGGCACACCTACCGACCCGGCAGCAACCTGCAGGTTCTGCTCGTTGAGGGCAGCGATCACGTCCGAGGCATTCAGGTTGTATTCAGCCAGCTTGTCGGGCTTGAGCCAAACACGCATAGAAAAGTCGTCAGCACGCTGAAAAATATCGCCCACACCGTCTACGCGAAGCAGTGCGTCGCGCACATAGATGTTGGTAAAGTTGTCGAGGAAGGGGATATTGTGCGTATTGTTTGGCGAATAGACGGCTACCATCATCAGGATGCTGGGGTTACGTTTGCGCACGGTCATGCCCAGGCGTTTCACCACGTCGGGAAGTTGAGGCGTGGCGATGCTCACCCGGTTCTGAACGTCGAGCGTGGCAATGTTGATGTTGGTGCCAATGTCGAAAATGGCATTTATGGTTACAGCGCCATTGCCGGTGCTGTTGCTCTGCATATAAGACATACCCGGCGAGCCGTTCACCTGGTTTTCCACGGGCGTGGCCACAGACTGCTCCACAGTTTCGGCATCTGCGCCCGTAAATTGTCCGGTGATCTGCACCTGCGGGGGCGTGATCTCTGGATATTGTCCTACCGCTAAGTTGAAAATACAGATCGTGCCTACCATAAGTAGCACAAGCGATACTACTATAGCGGTTACCGGGCGTTTGATGAACGTATTTGCAATCATATTCGGGGCAATGTCAAGTTATGGTCAATAAAACTACTTCTTCATTTCTGGTTTGCCGGCTATAATATCGGCACCGTCTCTCAGGCGTTGCACGCCATCTACTATCACTTGTTCGCCTTGTTGCAGCCCACTCCGGATCACTACTTTATCTGCTACGTTTGGCCCGAGCATAACCTTGCGCTGAATGGCATGCAGGGAAGATACCGGTTTCGCATTGGGGCCCGTCTGTGGGCCGGAGGGTGGCATCAGTGTGTCTTTGGCCAGGAATACAAAGTATTCGCCCATTTGCTCTACTATGGCGCGCCCCGGAACCATGATCTGCAAGGCAGTATCCTGATTGCGAACCCTGACCAGGCAGCTCATGCCGGCCCTCAGAAATCCGGAGTCGTTAGAGAATGCCAGCCTGATGGTAATGGTACCGGTTTGTGCGTTCACGCCCCTGTCCATGAGCATTAGATGTCCGTTGGCGTAGTATGGTGTATTGTCGGGCAGTAGTAATGAAAAAATGGTGTCTGCGCTCTTTGTTTTTTCAATTCGCACAAAGCGCTGTATCTGTTTTTCGTTCACCTGAAAATCCACCGCCATCGGGTTGTCTGATGATATGGTATTCAGGATGGTCTGGCCTCTGGTCACCGTGTTGCCGGTCTTAACCTGCGAAATGCCAATAGTGCCATCGCAGGGTGCCCTGACAATGGTATAGTTAAGGTCTGTTTCGGTTTTCACCAATTCCTGACGCACGGCGGCCAACTGGCTTTTTGCGTTTTGCAGTGTGGTGAGCGCATGGTCGAGGGTTTGTTTTGCCACGGCATCATGTTCGTTCAGGTAGGTGTAGCGGTCGGCGTCTTTCTGGGCTTGTTCCAGATTGGCCTCGGCTACTTTCAGATTTGCTTGCGACTGGCTGTGGCTGGCGCTGTAAATACGGTTGTCTATCTCATACAGTTTTTGACCTTTCTTTACCTTGTCTCCTTCCTTAAAAAAAATGCCGGTAATATAACCTTCGGCTACCGCCCTGATATCTACCTGCATCAGCGCAGTCACCGTGCCCGGAAATTTGTCGAAATACACTGCTTTCTGCGGCTGAGCGGCAAGAATATTTACGGGTATGGGCGCATTGGGGTTGGGCAGATTGCCGGGGTTGCTGCTGCATGCTGCACACATTGCCACCGCGCCGGTGATCATGATCCACGAAAATAGTTTTCCGTTCATTGTAATAAGTTATATGTCGCCACTAATGTCGCCCATTGCCTGCTGCAGGTCTATCTTACTGGCCAGCAATTGGAAAAGTGCGTTTAAATAATTGATTTCTGAAGTCTGAAGATCGGATTCGGCAATGATCACATCCAGGTAGGTTTTTACGCCCTCCCGGTATTGTAGTCGCACGATATCGTATACTTCTCTTGCCATGGTCACGTTTTCCCGCTGGCTGTTCAGGTTGTACAAGGTGCTTTTGTAGGCCGCCAGTGCCGATTGATACTGCGTAAATATAGTATGCCGCAGATTCTCGAGGTCCCAATCCAGTCGGTTTTCCTGCAGCTCGCTTTTCCTGATGTTTTCCAGTCGCCTGAAACCGCTGAAAATCGGGATGTTCAGTTGCAGACCGGCAAGCGAATATGGGTAACCTTTATTAAAAAGTTTGGCCAATTCGTTGTGTTCCAGTTCGTAGTTGTAGGTATAAAATGCCGAGAACGAAGGCAGAAAACCCATTTTGTAATACCGGGTCGCGTTTTGCTGTATTTGCTTTCCGATCAGCATTTGCTTGTACTCGATACGTTTTTCATAATACAGCGGTGCCAAGGTGTCAACATAGGTTTCCTGCAGCATCTGTGCGGTATCGAAAAGCAGGTTTATGGGCTTGTTTTCCGGGAAACCCATAAGTTGTTGCAGGAAGGCTTTTTTGGCATCAATGATGTTCACGGCAGTGGTAAGTCTGCTGCGTGAATTGTTGAGCGAAATATTGGCTTGTTTGAAGTCTACTTTATCTACCAGTCCGCTTTGGTACCTGAACCAGGCATCGGCCTTGTTTTTAGACAGCCGGGCTGTATCCTCGCTATATACCCCCACTTGCTCGATGGACAGTAGGATGTCGTAAAAAGCCTTGCTAACGGTGGCTACCAGATTTATTTTCCCGGCGTGTGTGTTTTCTCGAGCCGCATCGCTGTTCAATCGGGCAACCCGGGAGGCGAACAATGCATCTGCACTGAAAATATTTTGGGTGATGTTTATTTGAGGATACACATAATTGTAAACCCCTGTCTGCACCGCAACCAGGTTGTTGTTGACAGTAGAAAATGAGGTAGGCAACGTAAAATACTGCTGGTAGGTTCCGTTGGCATTCACCTGCGGTAGCCACGACGATGTGGCCAGTTTTTTATTCAGTCCGGAAATTGCTTCGTCTATGAAGTATTGGTTTAGGGCCGGTTGGTTTTTAAGGGCGAATTTCACACATTCAGTAAGTGTGAGTATTGGGCTGGTACCTGCGGAGTCTGAACTATGTATAGGCTTGGCAAAAATATTTATTGCAAAGAAGCACAATATAATAGGAGAGGCTATTTTGAATTTTCCCGGCGAAACCCCATTTTTTTTCATCCTGATAATCTATCTGGTTACTGTTGAAAAGCCCAGCTGGCGCTATTTAACAAGCGCAAAAGTAGTCAAACCACACAACAAAGGTGTATATACCTTTATTTGTTTTTTTGATACTTCACGGTTAATCTTGTGTAGCTTGTTGGACGATTGGATAATTATCCTGACTTTCGTAAAAAATGTAGCAACATGAAAAAGATAGGCATTTTAGGTTCCGGCGTTGTAGCTCAGGCATTGGGCAATGGTTTTTTGAAATTCGGCTATCAGGTAATGCTGAGTTCCCGAAATCAATCAAAGCTTGCTGACTGGAAAGAAAAAGGCGGAGCCAATGCTTTTACCGGTACGTTTTACGACGCAGGTAAGTTTGGTGATATCGTAGTGTTAGCATTAAAGGGTTCTATAGCCGTAGAGGCCGTGGAAGATGCAGGTGTGCAGCACCTGATGCGCAAAACCGTGATAGATACCACCAACCCGATAATGGACGCACCACCCGAAAACGGAGTGCTTCGATTTTTTACCAATCACGATGAGTCGCTCATGGAGCGCCTTCAGACTCAGTTCCCTGAGGTGCATTTCGTTAAAGCTTTTAATTGTGTAGGAAGTGCTTTTATGGTAGAGCCACCATTTAAGGAAAAACCATCCATGTTTATTTGTGGCAACAACGACGGCGCCAAAAAAGACGTTGGCGAAATTCTGGTAAAGTTTGGTTGGGAAGTGGAAGATATGGGCAAGGCAGCGGCGGCCCGCGGCATAGAACCATTGTGTATGTTATGGTGTATTCCTGGCATGTTGCACGGAGAATGGAAGCATGCGTTCAAATTGATGAAATCATAGGAACTTCATCACCAGATTTAAAAGGGGCGTCGGGTTTCAAGTTTTTAAAATTTACCTTAATATTTTTTATATCTTAGCGAAAACCTCGCTATGAAAGCCCTATTGTCTTTTACTTATTTGTGCGCTTTAAGCTGCACGCTAGCTACATCCTTGCCAATCTATGCCCAACAGAAATTGAGGGATAGGGTGGGCGATATTTACAACCGTTATAAACCACTAATAAAAGGCGATTCCGCAACCATTATTACACCAAAACAACGGGAAGAGCCTGTTGGCGATGTACCCCGGCATGCGCTGTACATGGAGTGGGCGAGGGGGAAGGTCCCGGAATTTTCTACGGCCTATACTTTGCGCAGGCACGAGTTCAGGCTCAATATTCTTGGTCCGAGCTCTTATGCATTGTCGGATAAGCTGGAACTGAAAAGCTATTTGTCTGCCGTTGTCGTGCCGAATATTTCGCTGAAGAAAAAATTTTTTGATAATAATGAATTTGCTTTTGCATGGGAGTTTGGCGCGGCAGCAGGGGCATTCCCTCTTGCCGGTATTACCGGCATACTGATGCCTGGAGGGGCCATAGCAGGTGGAACCGCCGGGCTTTTGAATTTCAATAGTCTTTTTGTGAAAGGATACGGTAGCTGGAAACCGTCCAGGATGTTTACGTTTTCGTTACGATCCGAAGTGGAGCGGTTGCATCTTGGCTACACTGGCCTTGGTGGTTTTGCAGCCATTGGTAGTGGTGGCGCCGGTGCGGGTGTGTTGTTACTTAATACTAGTTTGGCAAATACTTATTGGGTGGCAGGTGGCTTTGAATCCGATTTTGTCATCAACCCTAAGCAGGCCATTGTGCTTAGAGCGTCAATGGGAAAATTTCTCACTACAGGACTGTTGGGTGAAAACACCAGCCGTCTATCAAGCGACTTCCTCCTTTTCCCTTCTTTGTCATGGAATCACGCATGGGAGCGCAGGCACATTCATTTATCTCTTGGCCTTTTTGGGACCTACAACCCGCCCTCTTATACCTTGAATCAGAAGAACGTATTGCCTGTAATGTACTATTACAATGTGTACTGGATTTTTCACAACAAGGCGCGGACAAAGTCAACTGGAAGCAAACGGTAATAGTAGCATTATTGGATCAGAATCCGGGTAACCGAAGATCCGGTTGTAGTAGTCAGGTAGATAAGGTATATACCGGGTTGCCATGTAGAAGTACTGACCGTTTTTGAACCTGAGAAATAGCCCTCCCAGTTTAGCTGACCTGTAGTATTCACAACCCGTACAGAAACCGTTTCATTTTGGTGGTACGCGTCTGCTGAAATGTTCAGTTCACTATGTGCGGGATTGGGGAATAATTTGATACCCGGCTGCGGATCTAAATTTGCAGTGTGGTCCGTAAACGGACCAACCACAAATTGCCCCATCATGCCATCGTCCTCGTGCATCAGGATGTGGCAATGAAACATATAAGG
Source organism: uncultured Bacteroidota bacterium (assembly GCA_903926605.1). Lineage (GTDB taxonomy): Bacteria > Bacteroidota > Bacteroidia > Chitinophagales > Chitinophagaceae > CAIYTT01. The sequence goes on along the minus strand of CAIYJV010000369.1, from coordinate 7,407 downwards.
AATGCTTGTATCGGCGAAATCGTTGAATTTTGTTATGAACCGAACTGTTTCATAAGGAGCAATGAGCACAACATCTTTCCGCCCTTTTTCTACATCGGAAGGAGGTACGCCATTACGGTCGAGAATGTAAAAATGCACATCGTGAATATGGAATGGATGACCTACCATTGTGCTATCCGTCAATGTCCAGATCTCCACATTGTTCAGGGGTATGTGGTAGTCGATTCGCGACATGTCGAAGCTTAGTCCGTTGAAATAAAAGGGACCATCCATCACCAACGCACTGTCCGCAGTCATGCTGATGGTCCTGTAGGCGTTAGCTGCCGAGGCAGGGTAAGCAGTATCCGCTACAAGTGTTGCAGGAACCGTATAGATGGGCGATGCTGTAGGTGCAGTAATAAGGATCTGAAGTATATTAAAATCTATGCCATTCAGCGGACTATTCATTAAGGGGCTGCCCGGTGGCATGGGCATTGTGGGGCCACCCTGTACGCCTATGGGCAGTTCAGACGCATAGCTCATCAAGTAAGTGGTATCGCCGTTCATGCCACCAAAGTCTGCAAGAATCTCTGCACGTTCTCCGGGTGAGAGCCTGATACGTGTTGTAGTTACGGGTGCTTGCAACAGGCCACCATCGTTACCAATTACATAAAATGTTTTGTTTCCTTTCAGTCCGAAGTTGAACGTTCGTTCGCCCGAACCATTCAGTAACCTGAGTCTGACCACCTGAGCCGGCATCCTGACATAGGGGGAGTCTGTGCCATTTACCAGTACAACGCTGTCTACCATGCCTTTGGGCATGAATTGATTGTTACTATCCAATTCTACCGACTGCACGACAATAGGGATATCATCCGTTCCGTATGTCCGTGGTAGGGTAAGTGTGGACTCCATGCTGTCCCGCACGATAATAAAGCCCGCGTCTCCTTTTATTGCCTGGGCTGCCGTCTTCGCCATTATGTGCGGATGGTACCAGTAAGTTGCTGCGTTATTTCGTACCACAAAACCCGGATTCCAGGAAAGTCCATCCATTATCAGGCTCATAGGGCCGCCATCGTTTTGCGGTGCTACATGGAGCCCATGCCAATGCATGGTGGTCGTGTCGCCAATGTGATTGTGGACAGCAAGCTGAACGCTGTCTCCTTTGCGCATCAGTAAAGTAGGCCCCAGGTACCTGTGACTGTTAATGCCTAAAGTTTGCGTGATCGTACCCGGTTTGAACTGTACGCTATCTCTATGCACCGTAAGATCGAACGATGTACCGCTCAGCGTATCCGGAATATATAGCAAATGCTGCGCACTGGCTGTTTGTAAGCCAAAAAATAAAATCGTAATAAATTTTTTCATGGCTTTAACTGAATATGGACTTCAATCGTAAGCAGTCAACACTATTCGGCAATCGTTATTTTTTGGGTTTCGAGCGTGTAGCCGTCAAACAAGGAAATACAATAGATGCCGGATGTTAGCCCGGAAAGGTCGAGGTCCATGCTATTGATGCCGTTGTGGCTGTTTACATTCCGTGACCATACTTTCCGGCCCATCAGGTCTGATACGTGAATCTCAGCATCCTTTCCGGTTTTGTTATCGAAACGAACCGTTGTAACTCCTTTGGATGGATTGGGGTACACGGAAAAATCGCAGTAGTTTGAAATGCCAGTAATCCCCGTGGGTACGGTACCAGTGAAAGCCAGATTGTCAACCCACAGATAGTCGTTGTTTTTGGGTACAGATCCACTTGCCGACAAATATACTATTGCACTGTCCGGAACTGCACCAGAATAATAAGTAAATGGTATAGTGAAATTGGTCCAGGACATGACCATTCCTGCAAAGGTTTGGTGTGCAAGTGCAACAGTATCGCGCAGGCTGGTTCCGCTGTTCCAACGGGTAAGCAGGGCGTATACATAGCCTTCTGTCGTGCCGAATATCATGTGTTGCCAGGTTCCGGTTAAACTCACGGGGCGCTGCGAACAGGCAAAACCCGAAACAGGTTGAAAGGTAGTCATATCCATTGTGCCACACACAGCAATACCGGGCGCTACAGTGGTGTCGAAGGTACGCGACGTAAGTTTAAGAAAACTTGCGCCTGGGTTGCCGGGTGATCCCATTTGGCAAGTGTATACGGACAAGGTATCAGTCAAAGGATTCAGGTTTGCCCACGACTGCGGTACGGTATAAGTGCCCACAGTATCCCAGGTTTCGAAACCGCCATTAGGAATTTGAGCGTACAAGGCTTGTGTGCAAAAGAAACAACTTAGGATCGCAATAATTTTTTTCATTTTATTTCAATATTTGAAGACAAAATTGTCGTTAAAATCCAAAGGTAACATAAAACAAAAAAAAGTCCGGCTTGCCGGACTTTTTTTATAAAGAAAAAATAATTATTGCTTTGCGACGGTGAGTGTTTTCTGGTTTTTCCCGTCTGTTAATGTTACATGGTACAAGCCATTGCCCCAATTGTTGCAATCGAAATCAACAGCAGAATTTCCGGCAGTAATTACTTCACTAACCAGCGTACGACCGGTCATGTCGGTAACTACAGCAAATACATCGGAATTGGTTGCTGTGCCAAGATCTACCCTGAACTGGGTTGAAGCGGGATTAGGAAATGCTTTTACTTCTGCGCCAGCGTTGAAAGCAGAAACCTGAGTAGGTATTACATATTCGGAAATTGAAACCGGAGTGGCTTTGTTCCATTTATCACCACCTGAACCTGAACCGTTTACGGCGTTGATGCAACCATACAGCATTACGGTACCTGTACCAGCAACCGGGGCAGTCCAGGGCAAGCCAGACATTACGTAAGTAGTGCCAGAAGCACCACTTCCTGTAGTAGCGGTGATCTTTGAATTCTGTTCAAGCAATGAAACAGAAACCCAAGTATTTGCTGCGGTATAGCGAACTTTCGCAGGCAGGCCGGTGGTACCCAGCGTTCCAGCATTTGTAGCAGAACCTGTACCAGCACCGGCAGCTTTTACGACCGTAGCCTGAAATCCAAAGTATGGAAGTGTAGAAGTAGTACCATTGGTGCCTGAAACCTTGATCGTGTACGCCATTCCGGGGTGGTATTGTGTAACGGGTACGCCAGCCGAATCTAATTCGATGGTTACAGCTACGGAAGTGGAAGAACCATGACAACCGTTACATGCATTACCAGTACCTGTTGCGCAAGTGCCGTCTGCCCCAGAGTTATTATCTCCACCAGAAGCGCTACTGGAAAGAGTAACATAAGATACGCCTGCGGCGATAATAATGAGTAAAACTCCTTTTTTCATAATTTTTTTTTAATGTGTTTGCGAATTGCGATTTTGTATTTTGCTGGTGCAAATATACTTATAGATTCGAAAAACCAAAATTAGTTTTAAGTTATTTTTAATAGTCGTATTTATAGCATTAAATTTTATAGTTTATAATTTTTGAATTGTTTGTTTTTTTTAAGTGCCGACAGGGTTGGCAGATTTTCATCAACTTAAAAGTGCACTAAAAAAAGTAGCCAGAAAACAGGCTAAATACCTGCATTCTGGCTACACTGACACAAATTTGCTTACTTCCTTTTTCCCTTATAACCACCTTCGCGGTTTCCGTAGGAACGGATATCGCCGGTAAACCTTGAACTTTGCGGGCGTGGGCGGTTTTCGCTGCCAGCCCTGGGCCGGTCCTCACGTGGGCCGCGGAAGTCGCCACCACCACCACCGGAACGTTGTTCTGCAATCTCCAGGCGCACTTTGCGGCTCTTGAATTTTTTAGAACTCAGGTGTTCAATAATATATTCTGCGGCATCGCCGGGTACATTAAAATAGCTGCTCAGCTCGCGTACGGTGACCCGTTCAATTATATTGGCTTCCACGTCGGTAGATTCTGTGATAAAGCCTACCAGCTTGCCCGTTGTAAGGCCGTCTTTTTCACCAATGTTGATGAAGATACGCACCGTGCGACCACTACGGTCGTGCATGCTATCGTGGTTCCTATCTTTTAGTTTGTTTTCAAAACCAGCATTCAAATCTTCAGAATCCTGATAAGCATCTATGGTTTCCTTCAACTGCAGCCATATCAGGCGGCGAATCAGTTCGTCCTTGTCCATATCGGCAAACTGCTCGTGTATGCTGTCGTGGTACAGTTTTGCGAAGTCGGGCTGTGGCGCAGCATTAGCGATCTGATCCATATAGAACACGATGCGCTTGCGTACCACGTCGGCACCATCGGGAATGTCGCTTTTGTTGAAACGCTGCTTAACCAGTTTCTCGATCTGGCGGATGTTAGAGATCTGCTTGGGAGAAACAATAGACATACAAATGCCCGATTTACCGGCACGTGCGGTACGTCCGCTGCGGTGGGTATATACTTCGGGATCATCGGGTAGTTCGTAGTTGATGACGTGGGTTATGTCGTTCACGTCAATACCGCGAGCCGCCACGTCGGTGGCCACTATAGCCTGCAACTGGCGGCTTTTGAAGCGTTCCATTACTTTGGTACGCATTTTCTGGTCCATATCACCGTGCAATGGGCTGACATGATAGCCCATTTTCATCAGTTTCTCCGAAACCTCTTGCGCATCCTGCTTGGTGCGGGTAAAAATGATACCGTAAATACCGGGAGCGAAATCGAGCAAACGGCGCAGTGTTTCGAACCGGTTGTGGTGATTAGTTACAAAATACTGATGGTCTATATTAGCGTTGGTTACGTTGGCGGCACCTACCGAAAATTCCTGCCATTCCTTCATGAACCGTTTGGCTATGCCGCGCACTTCGTTGCTCATTGTAGCAGAGAAGAGCCAGGTGTGTTCCCGCTCGGGCGTATTTTTCAGAATCAGTTCAATGTCTTCGCGAAAGCCCATATTCAGCATTTCGTCGGCTTCATCCAGTACTACGTATTGGAGGTGGTCGAGCGACAATGCTTTGCGTTCCAGCAGATCTATCAGGCGGCCGGGAGTGGCTACCACGATCTGGGGATTGGCGCGGGCATCTCTTAATTGTCCGGATATAGGTACGCCGCCATATACAGCCGCAATGCGCAGTCCGCGCATGTGGCAGCCGTACTTAGACATTTCTTCCTGTATTTGCATACAGAGTTCACGTGTGGGACTCAAAACAAGACATTGTACATGCCTGAGATTTAAGTCTACATGGTGCAATAAGGGCAAACCATAAGCAGCGGTCTTACCGGTGCCGGTTTGTGCTAATCCAATAATGTCAATAGGTTCTGATAACAACTGGGGTAAAACTTTCTGCTGGATGGGCGTGGGCGTTTCAAAACCGAGGTCGGAAATAGCTTGTGTCAATTCTTCCCGCATTTGGAAGGACGAAAATGAAATCATTAATTAAGAACTTTTTTAAATTAAAAAAATGCCTGAATGGCAAATTTAGTGCAAAGGTAGGGTATTTTGTGAGAGTAAAACGTTAAGAAAATGATGTTACGATAGATTTGAAGCGATTTTGGGCTGTTTTTTTAATATGTGCCGGGTTGTTTATCACCCTGTTCAGCGTATTGGTTTTTATATTCGTTTGTATGTATTTATGGTCATTAAAACCTAACTTTGGCCGCGTTTATGAACACGGCTATAGAGATCATCAACCAATCGCCGCATGCGCTGCCGCAGTACCAGACACCGGGGTCCAGTGGAATGGATCTTCGAGCATGGTTGCAGGAGCCGCTGGTTTTAAAGCCCATGGAGCGGGGACTTGTACCCACGGGTCTGTATATGGCTTTGCCACCCGGATTTGAGGCTCAGATACGACCACGAAGTGGAATGGCGATAAAAAAAGGTATAACAGTAGTAAATGCGCCGGGAACGATAGACAGCGATTACCGTGGTGAAATAATGATTGGACTGGTGAATTTGTCGGGTGAGGTGCAGACGATCGAAGACGGAGACCGGGTGGCCCAAATGATAATAGCGCGATATGAACGGGCGGAGTGGTTTCTCGTAGAAGAATTGGGTGCAACCCAGCGTGGATCGGGTGGATTCGGGCATTCGGGAATGCAGTAGTAAAAAAATATTTTAACGAAAATAAACAGCTAAAACGATGAACATTATTATTCCAATGGCAGGGATGGGGAAGCGCATGAGACCCCACACATTGACAACCGCAAAACCATTGCTCCCAATTGCAGGAAAGCCGATTGTACAAAGGCTGGTAGAAGATATTCTGGCCACCAGTAACGAAAAAGTGGAAGAAATAGCATTTATCATTTCACCTGCTTTCGGAAAGGATGTAGAGGCCCATCTGGTAAAAGTTGCTGCCGATCTGGGCGCTGTGGGCAAAATCTGCTATCAGGACACGCCATTAGGTACTGCACACGCTATTTTGTGCGCTGGAGATGTACTGACCGGAAATGTATTCATTGCGTTTGCCGATACCCTTTTTAAAGCAGAATTCAGTATAGATACCAGCAAGGACGCTATTGTTTGGACTCAGAAAATAGACGATCCATCGGCATTCGGAGTGGTGAAAATAGATGAGGACAACCAGATCCTTGGTTTCTTCGAGAAACCCAAGGATTTTATTTCAGACCTTGCCATTATCGGTGTTTATTATTTCCGCGACGGCGACTTACTTAAAAAAGAGCTTCAGCGTCTTTTAGATCTGGACATTAAACTGAAGGGTGAATACCAGATCACTGATGCCATGGATCACATGCTGAAAAACGGCGTGAAATTTTATACAGATCAGGTACAGGAGTGGCTGGACTGTGGTAACAAGGATGCTACGATATACACCAATCAGCGCGTGCTGGAAATAAAAAAAGACAAGGAGCAGCTGGTTTCAGCTTCTGCTACCATACAGAACTCGGTAATAATACAACCCTGTTTTCTGGGTGAAAATGTGCGCGTGGTGAACTCGGTAGTGGGTCCGCATGTATCGCTCGAAAAGGGAGTAGTGGTAGAAGACAGCCGTATTGTCAACACGATTATTCAGTCGGAAACGCTGGTGCGGAACGCGAATTTGAAAGATTCTATGCTCGGTAAACATATAGTTTATAACGAAAAACCTAAAGATTTGAGCTTGGGCGATTTTTCAACGCAATTATGAGTTCAATTTGTCGCCTGGTCGCAGGCTGTTTCGCGGCTTTTTTATTGTTTGCCTTACCAGCCTTTGGTCAAAAGGGGGAGACGGATACCATACCCACTCCAGAGGCTGGCAAAAATGCACAGTCTGATGCGCTGTTTTTTGACGCCCTGCGTGCCAAGGCTCACGAAGACTCTAAACAGGCCGTTGAGTTGTTTGAGCAGTTTCTGGCTGCCCGGCCCAACTCTTCGGATGCCTGCTACGAACTGGCGCGGCTTTATGCTGCAGACCGCCAGCGCGACAAAGCAGAGTCATTTATAAAGCGGGCGGTGGAACTGGATGCCAAAAACAAATGGTACCAGCGGGAATATGCGTCGTTGCTGGGTGAAGACGGGAAGTA
>CAIYJV010000368.1 GCA_903926605.1 uncultured Bacteroidota bacterium | reverse complement strand
GTCACCCTGCCATCGCGCGTCACCCCCATAGATTTCTTGTAGGTTGCAGCGCTCGCATCATAGTTCATAAAGGTATGCCCGAAATTGCCAATAGTTTCATCCCCAGCAGAAACATAGAACAGACTTCCCTGCCTTTGGTCGGAAGAGGCCATGTCTTTTCCGTATAGTTCTATCCGGCCGCCATCGCCATCGTTGGTGGCTGCGTTTATAGCCATCTGTCCCTTAGGCGCGTTGCCGTTTATGCTTCTCCATGATGCAGGTGCCGGCGAAAAGAAACCCATCTGTTGCTTCACTTCCAGATTGTCGCCTGTGGCAATGTCGGCAAGTGCCACGTCTCCGCCAATAATGCCCGCGCCCTCCTTGCTCACTAGGAAATTCCGGTGTTTGCCGCTTCCGTTATGGTTGAAATAGCCAAAGCCCAGATGCCCTTCCACACCAGACTCTACGGTGCCGTCTGAGAAAACTTCAAAACTGCCGGGAGTAGCTGTCGCGGCTCTGGCAAAGGCGGTAAAACCAGCACCATCGCTACCTGTAACACTGGTACCAGCCGTCAGGTTGATGCCTGTTTTCTTAGACCTGCCCCAGATAGTCCTGAAATTGTCTACGTTGTTCAGTCCATTCAGGTAAAAGTCTCCGTCAATAGTAAGCATATCTGATGTAGGTAAAAGATTAGTCATGCCAATACGGGTATGTCCACCCACGTCTATCCTGAAAATGTGGTCGTAGTCTGGGGTCATTGCACCGATGTCGTAATTGATATGCTCAAAAGCCATGCCATTTATTGTGCCGCCGCTTCCGCCGGAGGCATCACCTATAGTTAATGTCTGCAAGCTGCCCGACGGATAGCCCGTTGCAGGCAAACTGACCCCGTAACGTTGACAGAAAGATGCCCGTTGCCGATAACATTGTTGCAAGGTGTGCAACCATAGCCACCAGTTGTTTGTAAAGCCCCAAATGAAGTGTTTACCCACCAATTTTGTGAATAGGATGTTTTGGGGATGAACAGAAAAATAGCAACGTTGAAAAATATCCAAAATTCACTCCTAGTGCTGGATTGTAAATAGTGGTATGTACGTGCCGTCGTTGTGTTTGAATTTAAACTTCTAAAAAAACAGGATGCATTTTTTTTCATGGCAATAACAGTTTTTTCGACATAGAAAATGTTGTCGGAAATAAAGTTATGTATAAAAATATGTTTTACAAATTTTGCATCCAAAAAAGTTCATTTTTTAATCTCTTTTATTTATTTCAATTCCTACTATTTTTTAAATAACCAGGCTGATTCGAAGTCGATTGCGTATTACGAACCGCGAATCCGGGGATTCATACTCTTCTCTAGGTCTGAAACCACACCCAACGACATTTTTTTCCTTGACTTTTAAATCCCAATATTATGGGCACCAATTACGATTTTTCAAAAATGCTCGTTCATTTCTCCGTAGGTATCGAGGACAGCGAAGATCTGGTGGAAGACATCAACAGGGCATTAGCTTCGGTATAGGTTCTAAAAACATAAGGGTTAATTCAGCCGCCAGATACGATAAGCTACTCCGCGGCTGAATTTTTCTTTTTCAGCCGGTAGCTCCATAAATGCATCTGATTCTGCAAGGTTGGAAAAATCGCCCGAGCCATTCCCGGTATTGGGTGTTGCAGTAAGAACGCCACTGGCATCGTAATGGAGCCGCACCTGTTGAAACCACGTCATATTGGGCTTGAATGTAATTTCGCCATCCAATACTGCAAAGTCAGACTGCGATTTATGCCCAAGGCATTTTTGCAGCCATGGCACGCCATAACGTACCATACATAGGGTAGCAGATACAGGATTGCCGGGAAAAGCGAATACAACAGATCCATTTACTTTCGCACCAAACCAGAATGGTTTTCCGGGGCGCTGGTTTACTTTGTGTACAAGACAATCTACCCCCAACGAAGTCAGTACCTCCGGCAGGTGATCGAACTTGCCCATGGAAATTCCACCGCTGAGCAAAAGTATATCGTAGGCTGCCAGGCATTTTTCAAGTTGGGCCTTTATGACTTCCGGTTGGTCGGTGATGTGGAACAGGTCGGGCCGGATACCAAACTTCCTTAAAAAGCCCTCCAGCACATAGGTGTTCGAACGCCTTATCTGCCATTCATTGGGTGTATCCTTGACATCCACCAACTCGTCGCCGGTGGATAGGATAGCAACCCGAGGCATTTTTTTAACCATCAATTCAGACTTACCCACAGACGCTGCAATTCCGATTATGGCCGGTGTGATTAATGCGCCAGCCTGTACAACTATACAACCTTTTTGTTTGTCCGACCCGCGATAATGTACATTGTGTTTCTGCTTTATTTCGGGATAGTGTATGGTTACCATCCCGTTTTCAATGCGTATGTCCTCATACCGAACAACCGTATCAAACGCCGCAGGCATAGCAGCTCCGGTCATGATTTCGATACAGGTTCCGGGTTCTTCAATATTCAATGGCTTTTCTCCCGCAGCCTGAATACCGGCAACACGAAAAGAACGCATACCCGATGCATATTCAGAATAACGAATGGCAATACCATCCATAGTAACTCTGTCGTATGGAGGCAGGTCGCGGTCGGCACAAATATCCTCGGCCAGTATGCGGCCCAGGGTCTCCCGGAACGACAGAGATTCCGTGCCAAAATCACGGTAAACACCCAAAATTTTTTGCTCGGTTTCTGTTACGCTGATCATCTGCCAAATGGCACCCTGTAAAGGAATGCGAAGACAAAGCTATCAATTATGCCATAATTACCCGCGGGAAAGTGATCCGGGCCGCCATTTCATTCACTGACTATAAAAAAGTAGTATTTTCTCTATTTTGTTTTTTGCAGGCTACATTAAGTATCGGGTATTGCATTAATTTCGCGTCAAAATAGAGACGTCAATGAATAAAGTAGTAGCAGGGGCAGACGAAGCGGTTAAGGACATACCATCGGGTGCCACCCTAATGCTCGGAGGCTTCGGACTTTGCGGCATCCCTGAAAATTGTATCGCTGCGCTGGTGCGCCTTGGCATCAATAGCCTTACCTGTATCAGCAACAATGCCGGTGTAGACGATTTTGGTATCGGACTGATGCTGCAAAAGCGTCAGGTGAAAAAAATGATCTCTTCTTATGTAGGCGAGAACGCCGAATTTGAACGGCAGATGCTGACCGGCGAGCTGGAGGTGGAACTTGTTCCGCAGGGCACGCTGGCTACCCGCTGCATGGCCACTGGTTATGGTATGCCCGCAGTATACCTGCTGGCAGGCTATGGCACCGAAGTAGCCGAGGGCAAAGAAGTGAGGAATTTTAACGGCAAGAACTACATACTGGAAACAGCTTTCAATTCGGATTTTGCCATAGTAAAGGCCTGGAAAGGAGATACATCGGGCAATCTGATCTTCAGAGACACGGCTCGCAATTTTAACCCTTTGATGGCCATGGCCGGAAAGATCACGATAGCGGAAGTAGAGGAGCTGGTACAGCCCGGCGAACTGGACCCCAATTTCATACATGTGCCCGGAATATATGTGCAACGTATCTTCCAGGGAGAGAACTATGAAAAGAGAATAGAACAACGGACAGTGCGGAAAAGGAACTGATCTGATTTTTTACCCCAATCAATAAAGCAAAGATGGCACTCAATAAAGAACAAATAGCAAAGAGAATTGCGCGGGAACTGCAGGACGGATTTTATGTGAATCTGGGTATCGGCATCCCCACGCTCGTGGCCAACTATATTCCCGAAGGCGTAGACGTGGTGCTGCAAAGCGAGAACGGTCTGCTGGGTATGGGCCCGTTTCCGTTTGAAGGAGAAGAGGATGCGGACCTTATCAATGCCGGCAAACAAACCATTACTACCGTACCGGGTTCAGTGTTTTTCGACAGCGCCATGAGTTTTGGCATGATCCGCAGCGGCAAAGTAGACCTTACCGTGCTGGGTGCAATGGAAGTGGCCGACAACGGCGACATAGCCAACTGGAAGATACCCGGGAAAATGGTGAAGGGCATGGGTGGCGCTATGGATCTGGTAGCCGCCGCCAAAAACATTATCGTGGCCATGCAGCATACCAACCCAAAAGGCGAAAGTAAACTGCTGCCAAATTGTACTTTACCACTCACCGGTGTAGGCTGCATTAAAAAAGTAGTGACCGACCTCGGTGTGTTCGACATCACTCCCGATGGTTTTTGCTGTATCGAATACGCACCCGGTGTAACCATCGACGAGATCAAGGCCAAGACCGCAGGACGGCTTACGATCAGTCCCAATGTGAAGGAAATAGCAGTATAAGCAACTAAGGATTTTTGTGAAAGACTATACCAATGCCCGGACCATTATTTGGTTTGGGCTTTGTTCATTTACCGGTTTGTCGGTGGAAGGCAAAGAAGAAAAATCAACGGGTCACATCGGCAAACGACAACAACAGTCTGAATATCCAGACCATTCAGAGGCTGTTATATATCTTTGTAACCAATAATTGTTTTGCCACCCGAATAATTCTGATCTATGAAAACCTTTACCGTCTCTGTTACAAAAGTGTTTTTTACCTGTTTGTTATGGAGTAGCGCAGCCATTGCGCAACAAAAAAATCCATTTAATCTACCCAACGGACTACCGGTACCATTTTGGGTGAGTGAAACGAATTGGCAACATCCTAATATCCATAGTGTTGACTCAATGATCGAGGTTTATCGTAACACTGCCGGTCGCGATAAAGAACAGATTAAACACCTTCCGGGAAATGCAGCAGAACGGGATGAGGAGTCGTTTCGGGAAGACCCTTATACAAATGCATACATACGTTGGCGAAATAAAATGGCTCCTTTTGTACAACCCGATGGTACCGTACTTTACGATCAGGAGTACGCGAAAAACGAGTTGCTGAGATCAATTGAAGCGCTGCAAACGAAAGTTAATGGGAGCGGAATGAAGAAAACCACCGGCCCGGCAAACTGGACCATACTGGGGCCTGTAGAAACGTATAGTGCACCTTCTGGTACAAAAGAAAACCATCAGGCAAACATTTACTGTATGGCGGTTGCCCCATCCAATCCGTCGGTTCTGTATGCCGGCAGCGAACCGGGGACCTTGTTCCGGTCTGCAGACAAGGGCTTGCATTGGGTATCTGTAAGTGACGGATTATCAGGTATTTCTACAAACTCTATAGTTGTAGACCCAGTAAACGAAAATGTGGTTTATGTCTACGATGGCAGTGCGAACACTCTGCTGAAGACTATAGATGGCGGCGTTACCTGGGCGGCACTAAGTGGTTTTACCGGCGGCACCGGGAATGCACTGGCCATCAATCATAACACAGGACGTGTATTGATCACGGGTACAGCTTCGGTATACTACAGCGACAACGGTGGCACCACATGGAGCCCCGCCACGGGCAGTACGGTTACCGGCCAGCTTTACGATCTCGCAATTAGTCCAACCGGCACAGATACGGTTTATGCAGTGGGTTCTACTTCGGGTAACCTGGTTGTTTTACTGAGGTCTGTGGATGGGGGTGCAACCTTTGCAAATGTTTCCGGAACACTTGCTACCGAAAATACGGACGGAGCAAGGCTAGGCGTCACAATGGCTAACCCAGACTATGTTTATTGTATTAATATTGGTTCCACCTCTTCCCCAAAACTTTTCAAAAGCACAGACAGGGGTGCCAGCTGGGGAATTACGGTGGCTTCTACAGCAACGGGTCTGGCCGGTTCTTCGGCAACAACCGGTCTGGGTATGTCCGACGGACAGGGATTTTACGATTTGAGCATTATTGTGTCTCAAACGAATGCCAGCGCTGTCATTGTGGGTTCCACCACAATGTATAAATCTACCGATGGCGGATTTAATTTTTCCCCCTTGGGCGGTTATCATGGTAGTTTCGGACTGCACCCTGATATGCAGCATGCGGTGACCATAGGAACAGACGCCTATATTACAACCGACGGTGGTGTGAACTATTCTACCGACTTTTTTACAAATTTGTCCAACTGGTCGGTACGTAACTATGGATTGCGCAGCTCAGATTTCTGGGGCTTTGGTCAGGGATGGGACGAAGACATTGTAGTGGGTGGCCGGTATCATAATGGCAATACTGCAATAAGTGAAACATACACCGGTGGGCGGTCATTGTCATTAGGGGGTGGAGAAGACGCAACCGGTCATGTGTTTCATGGTCGGTCGCGCACTGCCGGTTTCAGAGATATTGGCACATTGGTGTTGCCAGAAACCCTTACCGGCGCAGTACAGTATGGCGCTCCCGATGTCCCCAATTCCCTTTGGCCACAAGATGACTATTATGGTTTGTTTTCCAGCAAACTGGTAGTCGACCCCCGGTATTCCAATGTATTTTATGCCGGCAAGGATAGCATATTGTGGAAGTCAACCAATAGTGGTGCTTCTTATGCTGCATTGCACAATTTCGGCAATGGCAATAAGGTATGGCGGTTCGAGATATCCAGAAGCAATCCATCAGTCATCTATGTCTGTGCAACAAGTGGGATTTATAAAAGTTCGAACGCCGGTGCCACATGGACGTCGCTGAGCCTTGGAGTGACCTATTCAAGTTACAATGCAGACATTTCCGTAAATCCACTCAACGAAAACGAAGTGTATGTCTGCATGGCCAACGCAATTGCTGCCAACAAGGTGTTCCGGTCCCGCAATGGCGGTGCCACGTTCACCAATATCACGGGTTCTTTAAGTGGCAAACATGTGGCTTATCTGCAGTTTCAGGGTGGCACCAATAGTGGGGTTTATGCCATCACCAATGCCGCACCCTCCAAAGTATACTACAGGGATAGTACCATGAGTGACTGGACCGACTTCAGCACAGGATTGCCGCAGAGCCTGCAGGCGAGGGTAGGGGCTTTGATATTCTACAGGGATAGTAAGTTGCGCCTGGGGGGCAATTGCGGCATTTGGGAAACACCGCTATACAGTACCGGTGCACCCGTAGCCCAGCCAATGGCCGACAGGAAGTACGTGGGTTGTACCAGAGATACCGTTAATTTTTTCGATTATTCTATTTGTGACTATGCCGGCGCAACCAGACTTTGGTCTTTTCCGGGTGCGTCCTGGGTCAGCAGTACCACCGCGGCTACGCCAAAGGTGCTGTATCCGGGGCCTGGTTCCTACAGCGTCTCCCTTCAAATTACCAATTCGCTCGGGCAGACCCATACAAAGACTGTGGATAGCATGATCACCGTTACCGACGATCATTGTGTACCAGATACAGTAGCTGGCCTATGCCTTAAGATGAATGGTACCTCGCAAACGGTGAATCTCGGAATAGCTGATATACACAGCAATAATTTTTCAATTTCCTGCTGGGTGCAACCCAATGGTAACCAGAGTAGTTTTTCACAGATCATCTCCCATGATTCGTATCCCGGCTCTGGCGGATATGGACTGAGTTTCGGATTTACATTCAACGGCTATACCCCCAATTTAAAACTGTGTTATACCGACAGCCTGGTGAATTATTCCAACTCCAGCAGCCTTGTCTGCGACAGTACAAAATGGAATTTTGTGGTACTTACCTATAGTCCAACCGGTGTGACCATGTACCTGAATGGCGTGGCGGACGTAGTAAACAGTACATCGCCCATGCCGGTAATAGATCTTTCTCAGTCGCCGTTCATGGTAAATTTCGATGACCACCAGGGACAAGGATCAGCGTTCAATGGTAAGATAGATGAAGTGAAATTTTACAACTATGCACTGAGCCAGAACGAAGTACGGGAGAAAATGCACCTTATCACAGATCCCACCACAGAAACAGGCCTCATCAAGTACTTCCAGTTCAATCAATATGATCCGCTGAGTGGGAATCTTTATGATGTGAAAGCAAATTTCAGTTCATCGGTTCCTGCTGCCAATATTGTGTCATCTTCCGCGCCGGTGGGCACGGGCAGGGTAGCGAGGATTCCCGCCGTAAGCAGCGCAGGACCCACAGTTTTCACAGCACCCAATGTAGATCTGTACTTGCCAGCCGGAGGAGTATATCCCGAAGGCGAAGTTGTGGCTTTTCATCTCTTTTGTGCTCCCGATACCAAACCCGATATCCGGCCTACGGTTCCGGGGTATTTCATTCTGAACAACTATGGGGCCAACTCCGTATTCACGCAACCGGACAGTGTGATGCTGGGCGGGTTGAATATTCCCTATTCAGGTTATGCACCAGGCAATTTCAAACTCTTCCGACGCAGCACGGGTGATTTTGGAAATTCATGGGCACCGGAATTGGATAGTGCGGCCGTATTTAATTTTGCACCCCTCAACAGTAGCCTTACCTGGACAGCCAACAACCACATTACCTTCCTCAACATCCAGTTTTTAATAATTAACAACGATAGTTCCACACTACAAAGTGCGGTAGTAAGGCCGAAGAACAAATGGTTGATTTCGGATGTTTACCCCAATCCCGGCAATGAATTTTGTAAAATAGATATTTACGCACCCGATATTCTGCCACATGATGCCAAATTGGTGCTGACAAACACACAAGGCGAGGAGGTACTTCGTATATCAGAAAGGATCAGTAAAGGCGAGAACACACTAATGCTGATGTTGCCAAAACTTACACCCGGCACCTACTTCCTGAAAGTCACCCTCGGCACCGAAGTTTCAGAAACCCGCAAACTGCTTATTGATTAGATACCCGGAATGGCGTCTCCTTCGCGTACCGTTTAGACTGAACTAAAAAAGTCTTGAAAGCTACTGCTATCAAGACTTTTATCTCAGAGCGGAAGACGAGATTCGAACCCGCGACCCTCAGCTTGGGAAGCGTAGAACGTAGTTCTTTCATTGAATATTTACATTGATTGTCAATAATGTACGATAGTTTAAATTTTTAAATACAAATCAATATTTTAAAAAGTGTGCGGAGTTTTGTGCGGAATTTATTTTCGCTAAAAGTATTGTCAATGGATACTTTCAGTACAAATTTCGAAGCATTTTCAGTCAAGATATAAGGAAATAATAGGCATAATTTGGAGGAGCCGGCACGATTGACCACCCAAAGCCGAGGCGATTTGACTGTATGTGGTATTGATTATGCAGTATCGAGGTAAAAATGCCTTTAATGCAATAGTTACAAATTTTATCAAAGCCAAAGTAAATTCAAACTGTGAGGTTTTGAAAATTTTAGAGGTGCAATAAATTACCCAATATAATTTTTACTTTTGAAATAAAATAAATATTATGAGTTTTTCAATTTTGCAAGAATACCTTACTCTACAATTTATCCCAGTAGATGATGAAAGCGGAGTAGATAAACTGTATAAAGCATCTGAACAGTTAGAGAAAAAAATTAGAAAAGATAGAAGTAAAATAATTCCGTTGACACTAATTGCTTTAGATCCAAACTGTTATGCAGAAGATGCTTTACTAATGGAGGTACAGGAGATAATAATCAAAAATTGGACTGTTTATGTAAATAAGGCTGGGGGAAACAACTTAGTAACCTATAATAG